>CAXTTD010000001.1:0-20290 GCA_964246945.1 uncultured Solirubrobacteraceae bacterium
CGCGTAGGGGTCATCGCCCGGCGCCGGGAAGAACCACGACTCCACCGTCCGGTCGGAGTGGACCCCCTCGATCCGCCCCGCGCCCTGCGCCAGCCACACGTCGCGCAGCCCGCGGCCGAACAGGCCACGCTGCCCCGCCTCTGGCGGCGCCACGCCCAGCGCGCCCAGTCGTTGGTCGACGAGCGCGGCGTCGACGCCCTCGCCATCATCGGTGCATGAGAGCTCATGCCGCCACGAGGTGAGCGCCGGGGAGTGAAGCTCACGCATCCGCGCCCGCCACGCCGCCACCAGCTCGGGGTCTGGGGCGGCGAACGCGAGCACGATCCGCCCGCGGGGGCGGCCGGAGGCGGCGATCGCGGCGTCGGCGTTGGTGACCAGCTCGGGAATGATCTGCACCAGATCCACGCCGCCCTGAGCGAAGTTCTCTCGGAAGTACCGGCCCCGCGCCCGTCCGACGCGCACCTGGGAGCTGTCTGTCGCCACCGCGCTCATACCCCGGCAGTGTCATCGATCCCGCGGACAGAACGCCGACAATTTCCGTCCGGCCCGGGGGGTAGCGTGCCCGCCACGGTGAACCCGCCTACCGACAGCCTGCGCGTCTGCAACCACGAGCTGACGACCGTCCGCGAGGCGATGCGCGAGCTGTACCGCCTGCTCGAGGCGCTCGAGGACGGCCAGCTTGAGAAGGTGGTGCTCACCCAGAAGAACCAGATGCGCGCCGTGCTGGTCAGCGTCGAGCGCTACGCCGAGCTCGAACAACGCCCGGCAGCGGCGTAGACCCACGCTCCTCGCCTGAGACGATGGGCCAAGCAGACTGGCCTCGATCGACTGCGATGAGCACCCCCACCCACACGATCACGATCGCTGGCCACCAAGCCCCCGACGGCGGCTGGAGCGCTCATTCACCCCAAGTCCGCGGGGTGTTCGCTCATGAGCCCATCGACGATCAGTCCGGCCACCCCCGACGCTGCGGTTCTTGAAGCGGGCCCGGAGGTTCACCGAACGATCCCTCCGCGCGTTCCGCGACTACCAGGCCGTCGGTGAGACCGCCGGCACCTCGCGGCAGAGATCGGCGAGTTGACCGTCGGCGTGGTCACAGAGCTGGTCGCGGCCGGCCGGAGCGAGGTGGTGCAGCTGCTCGCGGACGGACCGCCGACCGGCGATGATGGGGGGTGACGGCAACCACCGGAAGGACAGCGAGATGAGGATGATCGGCACCGAGGAGCACTTCGTCAACGAGGCGGTCGAAGCCGCGTGGAGCACGCTCGACGCGGCGGCGCGCGAGGATTCGAGCGTGACCGCCGCTCCGGGGGAGCTGGGGGAGCGGCTGCACGAGGTCGGGGAGCGCCGGATCGCGGCGATGGACGAGGCGGGGCTCGACGTGCAGGTGATCTCGCTCACCGCACCCGGGCTGCACAACCTCCCGGCGGACACCGCGACCGGGCTTCAGGTGCAGACCAACGACCGGATCGCCGCGCTGGTCGGCGCCCACCCGGACCGCTTCCAGGGCTTCGCGACGCTCGCCACGCCCGATCCCGCGGCGGCCGCCCGGGAGCTCGAGCGTGCGGTCACCGAGCTCGGGTTGAACGGCGCGCTGCTGTTCGGCCGCACCGGCGAGCGCAACCTCGATCACCCGGACAACTGGCCGATCTTCGAGGCCGCCGCGTCGCTGCGTGCGCCGCTGTACATCCATCCTCAGGTCCCGCAGCCGCGGGTGCGGGCCGCGCTGTACTCGGGCTTCGGCGACGCGGTCGACGCCGGGTTCGCCGCCTACGGCATCGGCTGGCACTACGAGACCGGGGTGCAGTTCCTGCGGCTCGCGCTCGCCGGCGTGTTCGATCGCTTCCCCGACCTGCAGGTCGTCCTCGGCCACTGGGGCGAGGTCGTCCTGTTCTTCCTCGAGCGAGTCGACGGGCTGGCCGCCCAGGCCAAGCTCCCCCGGACGTTCTCTGAGTACGCGCGCGAGAACGCCTACGTCACCGCCGGCGGCGTCTACAGCCAGCGCTACCTGCGGTGGGCGGTCGAGGTGGTCGGCGTGGAGCGCATCCTGTTCGCGACCGACTACCCCTACCGGCCCGGGCCCGACGGCGGCGTCGAGGCCTTCCTGCAGGGCACGGGACTCGACCCGGCCGATCAGGCGCGGATCGCCTCCGGCAACTGGGAGGCGCTGGTCGCGTCCATCCGGCGCTGATTCCTTCGCGCCTCAGAGTCCGAGCTCCGTCCGAGCCCCCGCGCCCGCCGAGCTCCGGCGCCCTTTGAGCTCCGGCGCCTTTGAGCTCCGGCGCCCTCCGTGCGCCGGCGGCCCATGCGACCCGCGATCTCCGGCCAGATCGAGTCCCCGGGGCCCGGGCACAACTGCCCCCGCAGGTCGCAGCCGGGGCGTCGATGTCCACTTGCCGTTGCCTGGCGGGTGCTTGAGGCCATCGGGCTCACTCGGCGGGTCTGGATGTCCACTTGTGCCCGCCGGTGCCCGGGCGAGTCCCCGCCCGTGCCCAGGCGAGTCCCGGGCCTTGTGGGCACAAGTGCCCCCGCGGCTTGTGGCCGGGGGGTTGATGTCCACTTGTTGTCGCCTACCGGGTGCTTGAGGCCATCGGGCTCACTCGGCGGATCTGGATGTCCACTTGTGCCCGCCCATGCCGCGTGCCGCCTGCCGCCCGTGCCGCCTGCCGCTCGGGTCCGCCGGGTCGCCGGCTCCGCCGGGTCCGCCCGTGTCCTATCACGCACCGTCGGGCCGAGCCGGTCGGCCGACGCGAGCCCCGGGTGCAGCCGCTGCGGCACGCGCAAGCTCCGAGGGCGGGTCCGTCGAGACCGTCGACGGCCGACCACGGGGCGCGGGGGCGCGGGGGCCTCAGCCCCGCACGCCGCCGATCAGCCGGCGGGGGAGAGGACGACCACCGGGATGGTGCGGTCGCCTGCCGACTTCTCGTACTCGGCGAACTGCGGGGATTCCTCGGCCTGGGCCGCGA
This sequence comes from uncultured Solirubrobacteraceae bacterium, assembly GCA_964246945.1. Taxonomy (GTDB): domain Bacteria; phylum Actinomycetota; class Thermoleophilia; order Solirubrobacterales; family Solirubrobacteraceae; genus Palsa-465. Next base: position 2,967 of record CAXTTD010000001.1, read on the forward strand.
AGATCCGGTCACGCTCGTCCCGGGGCGATTCGCTGGCGACAGCCGGCAGCGTCTCGGTGCCGACCTCGATCGAGACGTCAGGGTGGGCGAGCAGGTTGTGGTACCAGTCGGGGTTGGTGGGAGCGCCCGCCTTGGAGGCGAAGATCGCGTAGCGCTCGCGGTCGCGGCGGTACACGAGCGGAGTGACGTAGGGCTTGCCGCTCTTGGCGCCGGTGTGGTGCAGCAGCAGCAACGGCATCCCCTCGAAGGGGCCGCCGACGACGCCGTCGTTGGCGTGGAACTCCTCGATCACCTGCGCGTTGAAGTCGTCGTAGGGGCTGGGCATGGCGCGAAGTCTACGGATGCCCGCCGGACCGCGGGGTGGGCGCAGTGGGAAGCTCGGTGCCCAGGGTGGTCGGATAGCGGGGATCGTGGAAGAGCTTCGCGGTGAGGACGTGGGTGCTGCGGAAGCCCGCGAACCCGAGGGCGGCGAGCAGCGCGCCGCTCAGCGGACCGGCGATGTAGACCCACAGGTGCGCGAGCTCGGGGGCGAGCAGCGCGGGGGCGAGGCTGCGGGCCGGGTTGAGGCTCGTGCCGCTGTAGGGAGCGCCCTGCCACACGAGCGTGGCCACCAGCAGCCAGTTCCCGAGCGGCGTCCAGCGCGCGGTGCGCGGGCTCGAGGTGAAGAAGAAGATCATCAGGACGAGCGCGGCGGTCATCACCGCCTCGAGTCCGGCGGCTTCCAAGGCGGTGAACCCGCCGCCGGGCTGGGTCGCCCCAAGGTGCAGCGCCCGGGCGGTGTGTCCCCAGGCGAGCCGCAGCAGCCCGACGGACACGATTGCCCCGAGCAGCTGCGCGACCACGTAGCCGGCGAGGTCGTGGGGGTGGACCTTGCGCTGGGTCCAGAAGCCGAGCGTCACCGCCGGGTTCAGGTGGGCGCCGCTGCGCCGCCCGAGCGGGCTCAGCGCGACGAGGCTGCCGGTCCCGGCGAACAACAGGCCGGTGAGCAGGAACCGCGCGCCCCGGCTGGCGAGGTGCGGGGCGACCGGGGAGCCGGGCCCGAAGTCGAGATACACCGCGGAGAGCCCGCCGGCGAGCAGGATCGCGGTGCCGAGGAACTCGCACCCCCAGGGGACCCAGTGCCAGCCGCCCTGGGGACGCCGGCCCGCGTTCCCGGCCGTGCCACCGGCCGCGCCAGCCGTGCCTCGGGCCGCGCCGCCGGTCGACCCCGCCCCACCGGTCGCCCCGGCGCTCAGAGCCCGACGCTGCCCTGCATGATGCCCCCGTCGACGACCACCGTGGTGGAGGTCATGTAGCCGGCCTTGCCGGAGGCGAGGAATACGATCACGTCCGCGATCTCGCTGGACTGGGCCATGCGCCCGAGCGGGATCGCCGCGTCAAGGGCCTTCATCTTGGCGGGGTCGCTCTCGGTGGAGGCGTTGATCGGGGTGGCCACCGCGCCAGGGGCGATGTTGACCACGCGGATGTCGTGGGCGCCGAGCTCGACGCCGGCGGTCCGGGTGAGCATCCGGATCCCGCCCTTGGAGACGCAGTAGGCGATGTTGCCGGGCATCGGCCAGTCCTCGTGCACCGAGGAGATGTTGAGCACGAGCCCGCCCCCGCCCTGGGCGATGAACTGCTTCGCCGCGGCCTGGGTGCCGAAGAAGGCGCTCTTCAGGTTGATCGCCATCACCTTCTCGAAGTCGGCCTCAGTGGTGTCGAGCAGGGAGGTGCGGGTCTCGATCCCGGCGTTGTTGATGAGCACGTCGAGGCGCCCGTAGGTGTCGACAGCGGTCTCGATCATCTTCGCGAGGTCCGCGGCCTGCGAGACGTCGGCGTCCACCCCCACGGCGTGTCCGCCGGCGGCCTGCACCTGGTCGATCAGCGAGGTCGTCGCCTCCGGATGGGCGACGTAGTCGATCACGATGTTCGCCCCCTCGGCGGCCGCGGCGAGCACGATCGCCTCGCCGATGCCGCTGTTGCCGCCGGTGACCACGATCGATTTTCCTGATAGCAGCATCCGCGCTCCCGACCTCGAGGTTCCTGTGGATCCGAGGCTCAGACGGTACTGCCACAACGTGATACCCACGGACAGCGGCGCGGCGCCGTGTCAGACTTCGCCGGTGGCGCGCATCGAGGACTACGCGGTGATCGGGGACCTCCAGTCCGCGGCGCTCGTGAGCACCGCCGGCTCGGTCGACTGGCTGTGCCTGCCCAAGTTCGACTCCCCGGCCTGCTTCGCCGCGCTCCTCGACACCCCGGACGCCGGCCACTGGCAGCTCGCGCCCGCTGCCGGCGGCACCTGCGCGAGCCGCCGTTACGTCGAGGACACCCTCATCCTGCAGACCGACTGGACGGTGCCCGAGGGCACGATCCGGATCACCGACTTCATGCCGCCGCGCGGGCGCGCGCCCGACGTGGTGCGCATAGTCGAGGGGGTGAGCGGGGCGGTCCCGGTGCGCTCCACCCTGCGGCTGCGCTTCGATTACGGCCGGGTGGTGCCCTGGGTGCGCCACCACGCCGACCAGATGATCGCCGTCGCCGGGCCCGACAGCGTGCGCCTGCGCACCCCGGCACCCACCGAGGGTCACGAGTGGGCGACGGTGTCGGAGTTCACCGTCCGGGCCGGGGAGCGGGTGCCGTTCGTGCTCACCTGGCATCCGAGCCACGAGCCCTCGCCGAAGATCGTCGACCCCGAGCAGGCGCTCGCGGACTCGGAGCGCTACTGGACCGATTGGGTGAACAGCGGCACGTCGATCGGTGGTCCCTACCGGGACGCCGTCATCCGCTCGCTGCTCACCCTCAAGGCGCTCACGTATCACCCGACCGGGGGGATCGTCGCCGCGGTCACCACGTCGCTGCCCGAGCAGCTCGGGGGTCCGCGCAACTGGGACTACCGCTACTGCTGGCTGCGCGACTCGACCTCCACGTTGCAGGCGCTGCTCGCCGCCGGCTACCACCAGGAGGCCAAGGCGTGGCGGGAATGGCTGCTGCGCGCTGTCGCCGGCGACCCCGCGGACCTGCAGATCATGTACGCCCTGGACGGCAGCCGCCGGTTGCCGGAGGCGGAGCTGCCGTGGCTCTCCGGGTACGAGAACTCGACGCCCGTGCGGACCGGCAACGCGGCCTCCGATCAGCTCCAGCTCGACGTGTGGGGCGAGACGCTCGACGGGCTCTCGCTCGCGCGCAACGCCGGGATCAGTCCCCACGACGACGCCTGGGACCTCCAGCTCGCGCTCATGCACCATCTCGAGGGCAACTGGCAGGAGCCCGACAACGGGCTGTGGGAGATGCGGGGCGCCCGCCGGCACTTCACCCATTCCAAGGTGATGGCGTGGGTGGGGACCGACCGCATGGTGAAGGCGATCCGGGGCCATCGCGACCTGCCGGGACCCGCCGACCAGTGGGAGAAGCTGCGCGACGAGATCCACGCCGACGTTCTCGCGCACGGCTACGACGCGACGCGCGAGACGTTCACCCAGTCCTACGGCGCCCCGGGGCTCGACGCGAGCCTGCTGCTCATCCCGCGCGTCGGGTTCCTCCCGCCCACCGACCCCCGGGTGCTCGGCACGATCGCCGCCATCCAGCGGGACCTCACCGAGGACGGCTTCGTCAAGCGCTACGACACCACCGGCTCCGACGACGGCCTCACCGGGGGCGAGGGCCTGTTCCTCGCCTGCTCCTTCTGGCTGGTCGACGCCCTGCACCTCGCCGGACGCGCGCAGGAGGCCACCCAGCTGTTCGGTCGCCTGCTCGCGCTGCGCAACGACGTCGGGCTGCTCAGCGAGGAGTGGGACCCGACGGCGGGACGGCAGCTCGGCAACACGCCGCAGGCGTTCAGTCATTTCCCCCTGGTGACGAGCGCACTGCAGCTGCAGCTCGATCAGCCACGGGCGAGCGACCAACCCATCGCCACCGCCGGTGACACCTGACCTGACAGGCCCGCTCCTTCGGTCAGACCTCGTCGAGGTCCGGAATGTGGGCGAGAGCGCCGGGCCGCGCCTCGTGCCGACCACCGGCCAGGCGGTGACCTTCGCGATCGAAGATGCCGCTCAACTGTTGGGTGGGCCGCTGGATCCACAGGTAGCTCAACCATCCCGCGAGGATCGAGAGCGCCACCACGATGAGCGCGTCGGTGACGAATGCGCCGTAGGACTGCCGGACCGCATGGTGGAAGTGGCTGAGGCTGAGCATGATCGGCTCATGCCATACGTAGACGCTGTAGGAGATGGCTCCCAGCCACACGAGTGCCGGTCGGCTCAGAGCTCGGCTGACGCGGTCCGGTGGCGCGAGCACCGCCGCGGCGACCAGACAGCCGAAGCCAATCGCGCATGCGGTGGGGAAGTAGACACCCGTCCAGGTGTTCGCCTGACGGACCGCGAACGCGGCGCAGACAATCGCCAGACCGACCAGTCGCAGCAGCAGCCGGCCGCGGGGGCTGATGGCCCGCCCCTCGGCCCGGATCGCCACCAGGACCCCGACCGCCATGCCGATGGCGAAATCGGCAAGGTTGGAGAGGGGCCCGAACCAGGTGGTGAACGCGGCCGTCGTGGGCTCGTGGGCCACCGCGAAGGACCAGGCGTTCCACGCGACTGACACCGCGCCGAACAGCGAGATGACGGCGATGAGGATCGCGATCCTCGGTCGCCGGCCGGTCACCCGTCGACACACGTGCCGCAGGCCGACCATGAGCATCGCGAGCAGCAGGCAGAAGATAACCTCGACCGATATCGCCCAGGCCGGCCCGATCGTGTAGAAGATGCGCTTCTCGTCGAACACCTGGGTGAAGGTGAGGTGCTCCAGCAGGTCGCGCCAGTCGCCGGGAAGCGTCTGCTGGCGGGAGAACCAGACCACGCTCACCGCCAGGTAGTACAGCGGGATGATGCGGATCGCGCGGCGGATGAGGAACCCACGGACCGCGATCGAGCCGGGGGCGCTGATCGCCGAGCGGGCGACCGGTTCGAACAGCAGGAAGGCGCTCACCACGAACAGCCACGGGACCATCGCATCGAGCGAGTTGAGCATGGTGTAGCCGACCGTCCCGCGATAGAGAAAATGGTCGACGTTGGAGAACTGGTAGACGTTGAAGACCACGATTCCGATCACCGCGATCCCGCGGTGCCCGTCGAGCTCGGTCCAGCGTCGTGCGGGTGCAGAGGTAGGAAGCGGGGTGGGAGGGGCCGTCGCAGAGCCCGCGGCCGTCAGAGGCGAGGCGAGCTCCGCGCCCCGGCCCACGCGCGCGCTCATGAATGCTCCTCGGGCCCCCGCCGAAGATCACGAGCGGCCGGCCCACCGGTCGTCGTCACCGATCGGGGGGTGACGCGCCATTGACGCTCCCCGATCAGCTCTTTGAGCTGAGCGACGCGGACGATCAGATTCTTGAACTCACCAAACCAGAGAACCGAATGCAACCCGTACACCAGGAACCACCCACGATGGCGGCGGATCGTTTCGTCCCCGAGCAGGTAGGCGAAGATCGCCTGGGCAGCGCCGACGCTGAAGGTGAAGACCGACAGCAGCACGAACAACGGCACCAGCCAGTCGAGGTTGCCGAGGCCTCCGTCGCGCCAGGCGACGAACGCGAGGATCGGCACGACCTGGATCGTGATCCAGGGGATCACCTGCGCCCAGCCGAGCAGGAACGCGGCCCCCAGCTTCTGGCGGGTGTCCAGCTGATCTGAGGTCAAGGCCGGCCCGAGATGACGCCGGGCGGTCTGGGTCCAGCCCTGTGCCCAGCGCATGCGCTGGTTCCAAAGCGCGCCGAGCGTCGTGGGCGCAAGTTCGCTGGAGACCAGGCCGGGATCGGACACGATGCTGAATCCCTCACGCAGGCTGCGCATCGAGGAGTCGATGTCCTCGGTGAGCATCGTCCGCTGCATCCGGATCTGACGCAGCGCGTCGCGACGCCAGTACCCGTTGGACCCGCCGAAGATGCCGAATCCGTGCAGCCGGGCTCGCCCCGGGTGGCTCACCGCGTAGACGGTCTCGAACTCGACCGCCACCAGTCGAGCCACCCAGGACGCGTCGCCGTTGCGCACGACGCAGTGTCCCTGGACGATGTCGTGTCCGTTGGACAGCCACCGCCACGCCCGCAGAAAGCTCCCCGGTGCCGGATGGTGATCCGCGTCGAAGACACCGACGAACTCTCCACTGACATGGGCCAGCGCGGCGTTGATGTTCTGGGCTTTGGAGGTGCTGCCCGGAACCCGCAACAGCAGCAGCCGCGGATCCTGGGCCGCGATCTCGGCCAGGGTCTCCTCGATCGGCAGCCGCTGCGGCGAGTTGTAGGCGAGGATCACCTGGAGCTGCCCGGGATAGTCCTGCCCCATCACCGTGGTGACCGTGTCGACGATCGTCGCCGCCTCATTGGGCAGGTAGGCCACGATCACCGCGGTGGCGGCAGGGGGCGGGCTGTCGAACTCAGCCGGGGGGTCGACCGCCCCGATCGCTCGGAAGCTCTCGATCCACAGCGCCGCTGCCGTCCCGGCGAGCGCAGCTGCCATCAACGGATAGGTAACCGTCGTCAGGTCGAAGCCGAGATACCAACTCAGCACGTAGACGATGAACGGGAGGCTCAACAGCAGCGTGAGAGTGAAGCCCACCTGCAGCGGCGAACGTAGTCGCTCCACCACCGACAGCAGCCGGTCGCGTGGCGGGAGCGCCTCGACGGAGGCCGCCGCCAGCGCCGGGGAGAACCTCACGGGCAGCAGATCGAGGTGGAGACCGGCGTCCTCGCCTGCCATCGCGGCCTGGGCACGGAGCTCGCGTCCCGACGACGCCGCGCCGAAGGTCGTGTAGCCGATCACGGGAGTGAGGCGGAGGTGCTCTCCGGAGACGTCAAGGTGCTCCCGGGCGATTCTCAGCGACAGACGATGCAGGCGCTCCTTGGCCACGGCGGCGCCGACTTCCGGCATGAGCAGGTAGATCCTCCCACCCGGCGCGGGGCTATGGCGTTCCAGGGGCTCGGCATCGAGGGCGAGCAGCTCGTCGTAGGCCACGCTGATCGCCTCCTCGGCCTGCGCGCCGAGCCGCTCGCGCAGCCGCGTCAGCTCGGCCACGCTCACGATGGCAAGGACTCCCGAACGACCGGACAGGTTGGCCCGCTCGAGCTCCCGATCGATCTCCTCGATCATCCGATCCTCGGACACCGGGGTGCGTGAGGGATGCGCGCGGCGCGCGGGTGCCCGGCTCAGCCGGCTGCGGATGTGATGAACCAGCTCGGCCACGCCGACATCGGGCGGCAGGTACTGCGCGTCGACCGGTCTGTCGACGGGCGGGCCAGTCGGCTCCGGCTCGCCGATCACGACCACCGGGGGCTGAGCACCCGACGTGGCCCGAATCTGCCGAACCACCTCGCTGCCGCTCATGTCCCGGGTCGCCTCCTCGCCGACCACCACGAGGTCGGGAGCCAGATCCGCCAGCCGCGCCAGCGCATCGCTGCCGCTGGGGGCGAGCACGGTCCTTAGCCCGGCAGGCTCGAGCCGCGCCGCTGCCTCATGGGCCGAGTCGTGACCCCCGACGAGCAGCATCACCGACGGCCCGTCGGGATCCCGGAGACTGGCAGTCGCAATCCCCATGCTCATGCTCCGGTGGATCGCGTCGCCGGGTTCAGCGACATCAGCCCGCTGCGGCTGATTGTGATGCGCTCGCCGGGGCGGATGAGGTTGGGGTTCAGCCCGATGGTCACCCGGTTGGCGGCGTAGAGACTGCCGTATCCATGGAGCTTGAACCACTTGGCGATGCCCGACAACGTGTCACCCGGCTTCACGGTGTACGTGACGAGAGGCCTGGAGCGACCCTGCCGCAAAGCTCCCGCTGCCCGCGTGGTGCTGGACGCGCCATGCCGAGACGCCGCTCGAGTGCGTGTCGCGGTCGCTCGCGTCGCGGTGGCGGAATGCCGAACCGTCGAGGCACTGCTGGATGCGGGGTGAGCGGCCGCCGCGGTCGCCGCCACTCTGGTCCCCGCCGCCGCCCGCTTGGCCGCGGTCGCCTGGCCGGGCTTCGGATGCCAGGTCGGACGGGTCGCGGCGAAGACACCACCGCCGCCGAGCAGCAGGATCCCCACGGCGAGCAGCGCCGCCACCAGCTTCGGCCTCATCGGCTGCCTCGCCGATCGTTCCCTCTCGACAGATCCGACTCGGCCACGGGCCACGGTTCGTCTGGTGCGTGCGCTGGAAGTCATCGTCTCGTCTCGGTCTGATGACGGCAATCGCTCGCCGTCGGGTTGACTCTCCAATCAGCGTTCCGACCGCCCGGTCCCCGACTCGGGTGGTCACCTGCGTGGGTCTGCGGAACGGCGGGCCCGTGGGCTCCGGCGTTCCCGCGGCTGATACGGGGCACATGCGCTCCAGGTTCGACGTGACGATGGCGGGGCTCGCCACCGAGGTCAGAAGCAGCGCGATGACTTCATGGATATGCGACACGACCTTGCCCACCTTCGACCGGGGCAAGTCCGATGCGCCTCACGCGCCCGGGTGTGGGGCGCCGGCGTCTCCCCGCGCCGGACGACTGGCCGGAACGAAGCTGAAGGGCTCCTCGTCGGCAGCGCGTCGCGGTTGGCCTCGCGACGCACTCCCGATGGATCCGTCACACGGACGATGCCGTGGAGCGGACGTCACCTTGACTAAAGCTCATCATCTCTAAGAACGCATTCGACCGACGAACGGATCACCCAACGCACAGAAATGTGTGTTGATCGTGTGGCTCAACGTCGAATCCAGCGGTTCCCCTCCAGAAACCGGTCAGCGCTGCCGACACCACCGGGGTGCTCGGCGCCCGCACACCCCTCGGTATCCGTTGCGCGGCCGCAGCCGGCCCGCGGCATCGCCGGCGACGGACGCGGTCCTCGTTGCCCGTCCTGTTCGCTGCCGTGGTCACGGTGAGCGCGAGCCTCGGCGTATTCGCTGCCCACCGTTCGGCGGCGGCCGACCGCAGGGTGCACGGGACACTGGGGGTCCAAGGGTGGATCACCACACCCAATCGCAGTCAGTTCGGGACGGCGCTCGGGAGCGGGGCGTTCGCCTCCGGCGCCCGCGCCGGAGGTGTATCGATCACGATCGATCCCTCGCACCGCTATCAGCGGGTGATCGGCTTCGGGGCCGCCCTGACCGCCTCATCGGCCGAGTTGCTCACCAAGCTCTCCCCGAGGCGGCGAACCGCTGCGCTCGACGCGCTGTTCGCTCCCGGCGACGGGGCCGGCATCAACGTCCTGCGCGTCGTCATCGGAGCCAGCGACTTCGCGCCGAGGCCGTACACCTACGACGACGTTCGGCCGGGCGCGACCGATCCCCGTCTCACCCACTTCAGCATCGCTCGCGACCGCGCGAGCATCCTGCCGCTCCTGCGGCGAGCCCGGAAGATCGACCCGCATCTGGTCATCGTCGCCAGTCCGTGGAGCGCTCCGGCGTGGATGAAGACCAGCGGCTCCCTCGACGGCGGAACTCTCGCGCGGGCGGACTTTGCGGTGTACGCCCGTTACCTGGTTCGCTTCCTTCGCGCCTACGCCGCCGCGGGCGTGCCGATCGACGCGATCAGCGCTCAGAACGAACCCGGGAACGCCGCCGGTGACTACCCCACCATGACCCTCGACGCCGATCAGGAAGCCACGTTCATCGGTGACTACCTCGGTCCGGCCCTCGATCACGCTGGCCTCTCGCGTGTGAAGATCCTCGGCGAGGACGATAACTGGTCGGACGCCAGGGCGGCGATCGAGCTCCTGCACAGCGCGGCGCGATCACACCTGTACGGCACCGCCTTCCACTGCTACGCCGGCAGGCCCGCGGCGCAGACGACCGTCCATGACGTGGACCCCGGCAAGGCCGTGTGGCTCACCGAGTGCTCGGGGGGCGGGTGGTCACCGAAGTTCGGCGCCAACCTCGCATGGGACTCCGCCAATCTGCTCGTCGGCGGATTGCGCAACTGGGCGCAGACGATCTTGTTCTGGAACCTGATCCTCACGCGAGGTGGAGGCCCTCACGACGGCGGCTGCTGTGACTGCGGGGGTGGCCTCCCCGCCGGTCCCCGGGGCAGGGTGACGCGAAACGTCTTGTTCGCCGAAGTGGCGCTGGCCTGTTCGGCGGTGACGCCGGGTGCCGTTCGGATCGGCTCACCGGCGTCCGTGCACGGAATCCGGACCGTGGCGTTCATCAATCCCGACGGCTCCCGAGCGCTCATCCTCGACAGCCAGACCCCGGCCGCTCGCGTTGTCAACGTCGCCGACGGGGCGGGCGACACCTTCCACGTTCGCGTGCCGAGTCTCGCAACTGTTTCCCTGCGGTGGGGCGGGGACCCCCGGCCCGGCTCGTAGGCGCAGTCGACCACGATCCGGGGTAGAAACCCGCCCATGGCCGATCTCAGCTCCGCGGTTCAGGCGGCACCTGAGGGCGAGCGTCACCGTCGCCTCGGACTTCACCGCCGCAAGCCCGACCGGTTTCGCGATCTGCCCCGGGGGGCATGGCGGCGGATCGCGCGGCGCACCTTCGACCATTACCGCTCCGACGGGGTGAGCAACCTCGCAGCGGCGTTGACCTACCGCAGCGTCCTCTCGGTGTTCCCCGCGCTGCTCGCGGTGGTGGCGCTGCTCGGCGTGCTCGGCCAGTATCCGGCCACCTTCAACGCGGCACTGAACATCGTCGGGGGCTTCGCGCCGTCGTCGACCGTCAACGCGATCTCGACTCCGCTGAGTAAGATCATCAACAACAAGGGCGGTGCCAGCGCGCTGCTCGGCGTCGGTCTCGGCGGCGCGATCTGGGCCGCCTCCGGCTACGTGGGCACGTTCTCGTGGGCGTCGAACGTCATCTGGGAGGCGCGGCGCGGTCGCTCGTGGTACCGGCAGTGGCCGTTCAACTTCGCGGTCACCATCGTCGCGCTCGCCCTCGTGACGCTCGTGATCACCGCCATCGTCCTCACCGGGCCGATCGCCACCTCCGTCGGCAATCAGCTGGGAATCGGATCCACGACGGTCACCATCTGGGGCATCGCGAAGTGGCCGGTCATCCTGCTCGTGGTAACCCTGATGATCAGCAGCCTCTACTACATCGCCCCCAACGTGCGGCCACCGAGCTGGCGCTGGCTCACCCCCGGCGCGTCGTTCGCGATGCTGGTGTGGGCGATCACCACCAGCCTGTTCGCCCTCTACATCGCCCACTTCGACTCCTACAACGCGACCTACGGCACGCTGAGCGCGATCGTCATCTTCCTCATCTGGGGGTGGCTCACCAACATCGCGATGCTGCTCGGCATCGAGCTCGACTCCGAGATCGAGCGCGAGCGCCAGCTCATCGCCAACCCCGCCGATCCGCACGCGCGCATCCAGCTCCCGCTGCGCCAGAGCTGATCACGCACCCGTGGGTTGATTCGCTCGCGGGCGCCGACCCGGGAGACCCGCTTCCACGAGGGCGACGAACGCCTCCACCCGGTCGAGGGTGAGGGTGAGCTGGCGGTGACGGATGAGGCCGGTGAGCTCGATGCCGGGGATGGGGTAGTGCAGGTTCAGCTCGACGCCGGCGTCGCCGTTCGTGGCCAGGCTGAGACTCCGGTCGGTGAGCCCGAGACGGGCGGGGCCGGCGGTCTTCAGGAAGGCGTAGGGCCCGGTGACGGTCACCGACGCGATGTTCCGCAGCTCGGTGCGCACCCGCCACGGCCCGAAGCGGACGCTCAGCTCCGCCGGGCCGAGCCGGGCCTCGGCGGTGTGGGGGCCCACGCCGAACGGCAGCCCCGCGAGCCGGTAGGCGGAGGTGAACCGGAACGCGAAGCGGACGTCGCCCGGGGGGTCCACGGGGGTCACCGCGCGTGGTCGGGGTCGGCGAGTCGGCGCCTCACGCGGCGAACGTGCGGATGTAGGCGATCGCCCCGTCCAGCGCGGCGGCCAGCGGCTCGGCCTCGCGGCGGGTCTGGGTGAGCAGCAGTCCCCCCTGGAGGGCGGCGAGAGTGGCGAGGGCGAGCGTCGCGGGGTCGGCCTCGGGGCGCAGTTCGCCACGTTCGCGCATCGCCTCCAGGCCGGTGCGGATGGCGGTCTCCCAGCGGCCGAACCCCGCGGCGAGCACGACCCGGGCCGGCTCGTCGAGGTCGGCGAGCTCGCTGGCGAGGGAGCCGATCGGGCATCCCCCCCGGCCCTGGCGCCGGCGCGCGAAGCCGACGAGGGCCTCGCGCCAGCCCTCGAGGGCCGCGAACGAGTCAAGGCCGGTGAGCATGGCCTGCTGCTGGCTCAGGACGCGTTCGACCTGGTGGGCGACGACGGCACGGGCGAGGTCGTCCTTGTCGCGAAAGTAGTGGTACAGCTGGGAGTTGCTCACCTCGGCCGCCCGCAGGACGTCCTGGGTGCTGGTCGCGGAGACGCCGCGCTCGTACATCAGCGCGGCGGCGGCGTCGACGATGTGGGACCGCGTGGCCCGGCCCTTGACGGTCCAGCGCTCCGGGTCCCCGGGCTCGGCGAGTGCCTCTTCCATCCCGAGGCAGCCTAGCCGTTCTGGCCTTGACAGGCCAAGCCTCGGTCCGATAGTTTGGCCTGAACGCTCCAAAAGTGGAGCAAGGTCGCGTCCGCCGTCCGGTCGCCGAGAGAGGAAGTCCATATGCCCGATTCCCCAGCCACCATCGCCGAGCAGGCCGCCGAGCTCCGGACGGCATCGGCCGGCCGTCTGCCCGCGGACGTGCTTGAGGTCTTCGACGCCTCGGTGACCCGCCTGCGGGACGCCGGCGTTCCCGCGGGGGTCGCCGTGCCGGGCAGCGAGATCGCCGACGTCGCGCTCCTCGACGTCCACGGTGAGCCGACCTCGCTGTACGCGGTGGCCGGCTCGCGTCCCGCGGTGGTGGTCCTCTATCGCGGCGCCTGGTGCCCGTACTGCAATCTCACCCTGAAGGTCTACGGCGAAGAGCTTCTCGAGCCGCTGACCGAGCGGGGGGTGGACCTGATCGCGGCGAGCCCGCAGACGCCCGACGGGTCGCTGAGCATGCAGGAGAAGAACGACCTGCGCTTCGCGGTGGTCTCGGATCCGGGCAACGGGCTCGCCGCCCAGCTCGGGGTACTGATGGAGTCCGGAGATGAGGAGGTGCTCGCGGCTCAGCGCAAGCTCGGTCTCGATCTGCGGGAGGTCAACGCCGACGGAACCGCCGGTCTGCCGATGCCGACGGTCGCGCTCATCGATGCCGATCACCGGGTCCGCTTCATCGACGTCCACCCCGACTACACCACCCGCACCGAGGTGGCGGACATCCTCGAGGCCGTGGACGGCTCACTGCACCCCGAGCCCAGCCGCTCCTGATCCCGGGCGCCCGGTGCGGGTCGGCCCGCGGCCGGCGATCCGCGCTGGGCGCTCCGGTGCTACCCCGTGAGCGCCTCGGCGTAGAACGCCGCCATCGCATTCCGGAACTCGCGGCGGCTGTCCTCCCAGGCGTAGAACATGTGACCGCCGCCGAAGTGCCGGACGGTGAGCCGGCTGGCCACCTCGGGGTCCAGGCGCATCAGGTCGCGCAGCCGGTCGGTCGTGTGGAACGGGGTCACCAGGTCGTAGCGGCCGTGGGTGATGAACGCCCGCAGGTGGGGGTTGAGCGCCATCCCGTAGCGAAAGTCGTCGGTCGCGCTCGTCGGGGCGATGAAGAAGTGCTCGGGGGCGTCGTTGCGCCACTGCTTGTTCACCTCGAGGCTGAGCACGACGTACTCGCGGTCGGTGTCGACGCCGATCTCGGCGCGCAGCTGGCGGTTGACCGCCATCGTGTAGGCGGACTCGACCCCGGTGAGCGTCGGGTCGGCGCCGGCGAACTCGGCGCGGTCGGGGAACGGATCGACGGTGGTGATCGTCGCGTCGTACAGCCCGAGCACCCGGCGCTCGTCGCGCAGCAGCTCGCGGGCGAACACGTCGATCCCGACGCGGCCCTCGGCGCGGGCGACGAGCTCGACGGGCAGGCCGAGCAGGTCGGCGAGCCGCTCGAGGAGGCGGGCGCGGTCCTCCGCCCCCATCGCGGCGCCGCGGGCGAGCAGGGTGAGGTAGTCCGCGGTCGCGAAGGACTCCACCTCGGCGAGGATCTCCGGCGCCGGCGTGCCGCGCGCGAACGCTCGTGAGCGGCCGTGATGCGCGGCGGCGAGCGCCATCGTGGGCAGCAGGTCGACCCATGCGAGCGCGTTGTAGTCGGTCGGCTCGAGCTGCTGGAGCTCGAGCGCCGGGGAGATGAGCACCGCGCCGCTGAGGCCGATGCCGGTCGTCTCCTGCAATATGCGGACGAGCCGCCCGACGCGATAGCCGCCGTAGCTCTCACCGGCGATGAACACCGCCGACCCCCACCGGCCCTCGCTGGAGAGCCAGCGGCTCATGAACTCGCACAGCGACTCGAGGTCGCGCTTGTAGCCGAAGAACTCGTGGGCGGGGTCCTCCTTGTCGGTCTTGGCGTCCGGCTTGCCCTCCGCGGCGTCATCCTCGATCACCCGGCTGAAGCCGGTGCCCACCGGGTCCACGAACACGAGGTCGGTGAACCCGAACCACGACTCGTCGTTGGCGACGAGCTGCGGCGGTACCCGCGGCAGCGTCCCGTCGGCGGGGAACGCGACGCGCCGGGGTCCGACGGCGCCGAGGTGCAGGTAGGCGGAGGACGCGCCCGGGCCGCCGTTGAACACGAAGGTCACCGGCCGCTCGGCCGGGTCCTCAGAGTCCCGGTTCGCAACGTAGGCCACCGAGAAGATCTCCGCCGCCGGCTTCTCGCCCTTGCGCAGGACGGTCCACCCGGCGCTCGCGGTGTACTCGATGGTCCGCTCGCCGGCCGACCACGTGGCGGCGCTCTGCGCTCCGGCGGGCGGCGTGTGTTCCGTTGTCCCGGAAGTCTTCGCGTCGTTCGTCGTCTCATCGGCCATGCCCGCAGACGCTAGCTGCAAGCTCAGCTCGCGGACCGAGATCCGGAGTGGCCGCCCTACAGTCGAGGCCGCGCCGCCCGCCTCGGGACGAGCGCGGTGATCGACCAGGAGGCAGTCCATGAGATTCAGGAAGCTCGGCAGCTCAGATCTGGAGGTCTCGGAGATCGCGCTCGGGTCGTGGCTCACCTACTCGGGTGGGATCGAGGCCGAGCAGACGCGCGCCTGCACCGAGGCGGCGTTCACCGCGGGGATCAACTTCTTCGACACCGCCGACGTATACGGGCGCGGCGCCGCCGAGACGGCGTGGGGCGAGATCCTCTCCGGTCATCCCCGCGACTCCTACGTGCTCGCCACCAAGGTGTGGGGCCAGATGTCCGACGATCCCACCGACAAGGGGCTCTCGGCGCCGCGCATCGCGACGGAGATCGACGCGTCGCTGGCCCGCCTGCAGACCGACTACGTCGACCTCTACCAGGCGCACCGCTTCGACACGAGCGTGCCGATCGAGGAGACGATCGAGGCGCTGCAGAAGGTCGTCGCCGAGGGCAAGGCGCGCTATCTCGGGTTCAGCGAGTGGACGCCCGAGCAGATCCAGGCGGCGCTCGACATCGCCGGCCCCGACCTGTTCGTCTCCTCCCAGCCGCAGTACTCGATGCTGTGGCGCGCGCCCGAGGCCGAGGTGTTCGAGCTCTGCGCGACGAACCAGATCTCCCAGATCGTGTGGTCCCCGCTCGCCCAGGGCCTGCTCAGCGGCAAGTACAAGCCCGGCGAGGCGTACCCCGCCGACTCCCGGTTCGCCCACGAGTCGATGAGCATGGCCCACGACGTGGTGATGACCGACGACGCGATCGAGGCCGTGCAACGCCTGGTCCCCATCGCCGAGGAGGCGGGGCTCTCGATGGTGGAGATGGCGCTCGCCTGGGTGCTGCGCCGCGACGAGCTGGCCGCGGCGATCATCGGCGCCTCGCGGCCCGAGCAGGTGCACGCGAACGCGGCGGCGTCGGGTATCACGCTCAGCGACGACGTGCTCGCGGCGGTCGACGCCGCGCTCGGGGAGGTGCCGGTGACCGAGCCGACCCTCGCCCCGATGGCGAGCGCCGGCGTCACCCACCGCTGAGCGACCGCGATACCCGGACGACCGCCTCAGCCCAGCGTGAACGGGTCCCGAGTGCCGCCGGTGAGCTCCACCCACACCGACTTGTTCTCGAGGTACTCGTTCACCGCGTCGACGCCGTTCTCGCGGCCCAGTCCCGACCATCCGTAGCCGCCGAAGGGGACGCTGGGGGCCACCACGCGGTAGGCGTTCACCCAGATCGTCCCCGCGCGGATCGCCGCGGCGACGCGGTGCGCGCGGTGCACGTCCTTGGTCCACACCGCGCCGGCGAGGCCGTAGGGGGTGGCGTTGGCCAGGGCGATCGCCTCCGCCTCGTCGGTGAACCGCAGCGCCGCGAGCACCGGGCCGAACACCTCCTCGCGGACCACGGTCGACTCCGGGGTGACCCCGGTGAGCACCGTCGGCGCCACGAACAGCCCGCCGAGCTCCTCCGAGGCGGAACCGCCGGTGACCGCCGTGGCCCCCTCCGCACGCGCGCCCTCCAGGTAGCCGATCACCTTCTCGTACTGCGGGCGGTTCGCGACCGGGCCCATCTCGGTGTCGGGGTCGTTGGGGTCCCCGAGCCGGATCGCCGCGGCGCGCTCCGCGATCAGCGAGACAAGCTCGTCGTGGGCGTCCTCGTGGACGATCAGCCGCGAGCCCGCCATGCACGTCTGGCCGGTGGCCGCGAACACCCCGGCGACCACGCCGTTGGCGGCGGCGGCGAGGTCGGCGTCGGGAAACACGACCTGCGGGGACTTGCCGCCGAGCTCGAGGGTCACCTTGTTGAGGTTCTCGGCGGCGGCATGAGCGACGGCGCGGCCGGTCGCGGTCGACCCGGTGAACGCGACCTTGTCGACGCCCGGGTGGCCGGCGAGCGCCGCTCCGACCTCGCGCTTCACTGAGGTGACGACGTTCACCACGCCTGCCGGGAAGCCGGCCTCGCCGACCAGCCGCCCGAGCTCGAGCGTCGCCGCCGGCGAGTGCTCGGAAGGTTTAATCACCATCGTGCAGCCCGCCGCGAGCGCCGGCGCGAGCTTCCACGTGCCCAGCAAGAGCGGCGAGTTCCAGGGGGTGATGGCGGCGACCACCCCGACCGGCTCCCGGCGCGTGTACACGAGGTAGTCCGGGTTGGGGGTGGGGATCTGGCGCCCCTCGAGCTTGTCCGCGAGCCCCGCGTAGTACATGTACCAGCCGCCGAGACCGCGGGTCTGGCCGACCATCTCGCGGTAGAGCTTGCCCGAGTCGTTGACCTCGAGCTGCGCGAGGCGCTCGGCGTTGTTGTTGATGAGCTCGGCGAGCCGGCGCATGAGCGACGCCCGGGCGAAACCGGTCATCCTGCCCCACTCGCCGGTGAGCGCGGCGCGGGCGGCCGCCCCCCCGCGGGCGGTGTGCGCGGTACCCGCGCGGCGC
>CAXTTD010000001.1:20300-34681 GCA_964246945.1 uncultured Solirubrobacteraceae bacterium
TTTCGATGACGTGCGCGTTGTAGGCGACGCCAAGCTGGTTGGGGACGGTCAGCAGCAGCGTGTCGGCGGCCGCCACCGCGGGGTCGATGTCCTCGGTACCGGCGTCGGGCACCGACGCCCAGCCCCGGCCGAGGTATGGGTTCTCAGAGGTGTAGCGCTCGCCGGAGGCGGCCTCGACGGCCTCACCGCCGATCACCATCGAGAATGACTCGAGCTGCTCCGGGGGAGGGGTGGCGGTGGCGGTCATGGGTCAGGGCTCCTGTCGACGACGAGCGCACGGACGCTGGCGCGCGCCGGGGTGTCGGCCGGGGGGGGCACGCCGAGGATCTCGGCGACGTCGTCGGCGGCGCGCTCAATCCGATCAGGGTCGAGGCCGGTTGGCAACCCAAGTCCCGCGAGGGTGGCGACGAGCGCCTCGGTGGCGAGGTTGCCGACGGGCACGGTGCCCGCGGAACGGACCACCGGGCCGCCGAGTCCGAGCACCGCGCTCTCCACGCGCGTGGCCCCGGCGCCGACGGCGCTCGCCGCGCAGGCGAGCCCCCGGGCGTCGGAGCCGTGCAGGTGGACGCCGAGCGACAGCCGCGGATGCCGTCCCCGGATCGCCGCGCACAGGTCGGCCACCTGCCCCGGCGTGGCGCGGCCGATGGTGTCGGCGACGTACAGGTCGACGGGGCGCAGGGCGGCGGCCCGGTCCACCAGCGCGAGCACGTCCGCGGGGTCGATCACGTCCTCGTAGGGGGAGGCGAACGCCATCGAGATCGCGCACGCCCAGCCGACCCCGTGCTCGGCGGCGAGCGCGGCGATCTCCGCGAGCTGCTCCAGCGCCTGCGCGGTGGTCATGTTCTGGTTGCGCTCGCTGTAGGTGGCGCTCGCACTGAGCAGCCCGACCAGCACGTCGGCCCCGGCGGCGATCGCCCGCTCGGCGCCGCGACGGTTGGGGACGAGCGTGCGCACCGTGACGCCGTCGCGGCGCGGCAGCCCTGCCATCACCGCCTCGGCGTCGGCGAGGCGCGGCACCATCCGTGGGTGGGCGAAGCTCGTCACCTCGATCTCGGACAGGCCGGCGTCGAGGAGCCGCTGCACCATCGCGAGCTTGCGCCCGGTGTCGATGTCGGCGGCGAGGGACTGCAGCCCGTCGCGGGGGCCCACCTCGACGACCGTGATCGGCCCGGCGTCGGCCGGCGCCGGCGTCTGCGCAGGGTCGGTGGCCACCGGCGGGTGATACCCGAGCCGGGTCCGCTCTATCCACGTCCTGGCGCCGAGCGCCCGGTCACAGTCCGTGCTCGCGGCGCAGCACCTGCAGCAGCTCCTCGGAGGGTCCGGCGAGGTAGGTGCGATCCCCGGCCGCCAGGCGGGTGTCGCGCCGCGGGGGATGCTCGAGCGGGCCGCCGTCGCGGCGCTCGATCGCGATCACCCGGATCCGCGCCGAGAGGTCGGTCATGGCGAGGCCGTCGAGGCCGCCGCCCTCGCCCACCGGCAGGCGCGCGATGAGGAACGGGTCGCTCCCCACGTAGAAGCTCGAGCGCACCTCCATGCCGAGCGCCGCCCCCACGAACCACGGCGCGGCGATCGCCGCCGTCGACCACACGTGGCGGAAGTCGAAGTTGCTCTCCAGCCGTCCGCCGAGCTCTCGGTCGAACACCCGCAGGACGACCGGAACCTGGGCCCAGCGCTCGCCCAGGCGGTCGCGGACGGCGAGGCCGGTCTCGATGTTGGTCATGTCGTCGGAGGTGACGATCGCCACCGAGGCGGCGCGCTGCAGGTTCACCGAGTCGAGGGTCTGGGCGAGCGTCGCGTCGCCGAGCACCAGCGGCACCCCCCGGGCGCGCACCTGGTTGAGGTAGCGGTTGGTCTCCTCGCGCTCGACCACCACCACCTCGCGGCCCCGCGCGAGCAGGCCGTCGAGCACCTGCATCCCCACCGAGCCGAGCCCGACCATGACCACGTGGTCGCGCATCCCCGGGATGTCCGCCTGGCCGAGCGACTGGGCGATCCGTCGCGTCACCAGGGCGTTGGTGAGCAGCGCAAGGATCGTGGTCACGAGCGTCGTGCCGGCGAGGATGAGCAGGATGCCGTAGATCTCGAGCCAGGTCGGCTGATGCGAGAACGAGAAGTCGCCGAAGCCGACGGTGGCGACCGTCTCGACGGTGAAGTACGCCGCGGTGATGACCCCGAGGTGGTCCCCGGGGTGGGCCATCCGGTAGCCGAGGTCGAGCACGAGCGTCGAGATCACCAGCAGCGCGATGCCGGCCCCGAGGGCGATCCGCAGCGAGCGCTCGGCGTCGCTCATCAGCTGCCCGGCGATCCGGCGGCCGACGCGGAGCGCCCGCAGCCGCGCCCGGGGCACCTCTGAGCGGTGGCCGGCGGTGGCGGTGAATCCGGCGGCGGCGAGCTCCTCGGCGCTCCCGAGCAGGGTGACGCGGTCCCCCGCCGCGACGGTGAGGTCGCGCCCCGGGCAGACGATCGGCGGCGACTCGCCGCCGCCGGCGACCCCGAGCGGCACGAGGCTCCCGTACAGCTCGCGCAGCGTGGCCGCCCGTGGCGCGACGACCTCGCGGGTGGTGAAGCGCGCGTCGCCGATCTCGATGTCGTGGGCGGGGCGTCCAAGGCACGCCTCGACGACGGCCGGCGCGAACAGGGTCGCGACGTCGATCACCGTGGCGGCGCCGCTGCGTTCCTCCACCGCACGGGCGACCGCCGGGTTGTCGAGGTGCACGACCACCCGGACATCCGCACGCAGATCGCGGACCAGCAGCGCCGTCTCGAGCGTCCGCAGGTCGGTGGACTCGATGCAGATGACGGCCCGCGCCCCCCGCACTCCGGCCGCGAACAGCGCCGCGGAGAGGTTCGCGCCGCGGTCGACGATCGGCACGTCCCAGTCGCGCACGATCCGCCGTCGATGTTCGGAGGCGAACTCGTCGGCCAGCACCACGACCCGCGCGCCGGCGAGGCCGAGCTGCGCCACCGCGCGCAACCCCACCGGCGCCAGGCCGCACACGATGACGTGACCGCTCCACTCAGAGCAGGCCGCGGGGGCCCGGGCTACGGCATCCGGGGCGGGGCGATCCCGCGCGAGGTCTCCGACGGTCTCGGACACGGTGCGAGGATCCACCGCCCCACCCCGACGGTCCATGGCCTGATGGCCAAGGGACGCTCAGCCGGTGGCGCCCGGACGTGAGGACGATGTGTCCGCCGACCGTCTCCAGGGATCGGTCCGTTCTGCCGACATACGACAGACCCGTGTGTGGGTGACGGGTCCATCATGCGTGTCCGCCGATCGCCGAAACCGTGTCTCGTTGGCGCCTTCGCGGCGATGGGTCTCGGCGTCGGGTTCGAGCTGCTGCGGGCGGCCACCGGAGTGGGCGGGCCCGCGCTCGATTCCCTGACGACCAACTGGGTGTACATGGCGGTCGAGTTCGTGGCCATCGGGGTGTGCGCGGCTCGCGTCATCTCTCGCCGTGAGCATCGCCGGGCGTGGGCGCTGATGACCTTCGCGCTGACGTGTTGGAGCGCGGGCGACCTCACCTGGGCGGTGTGGCTCGACAATCTGGCTCGGCCCCCGTTCCCGTCCCCGGCGGACGGGGCGTACCTGGTGATGTATCCGGGGATGTACGGCGCCCTGATGCTCATGATCCGCTCGCGGCTGCGAGATGCCGCGGCGTCGCAATGGCTCGACGGCGGGGTGGTGGCACTCGCGGTCGGGGCGTTGGCCGCGGTGCTCGTGTTCTCGGACATCCTCGCGACGACCCATGGCCGGCTCGTCGCCGAGGCGGTGACCCTCGCCTACCCGGTCGGGGATTTCATCCTGCTGATGTTCGTCGCCGTCGCCTACACGCTGGCGGACTGGCGCCCCGGCCGCGACTGGCTGGTTCTCGGTGCCGGGGTGGTGCTCATGGCAATCGGGGACATCATGAACGTCGAGCAGGTCGCCGGCGGGATCTACCTCGATAGCACGTTGCTCAACGCGGTCTATCTCAGCTCGTTCGCGCTGCTCGCGGTCGCCGCCTGGGTGCCCTCGCACCCAGGAGCGCCACCGGCTCGCGAGGCCCCGCACACGATCCTGCTCACGCTCGCCGCCGCCACCGTCGCCCTCGGGCTGCTCGTCGTCGCCGCGTTCACCACGGTCACGCCGCTGGCGGTGGGGCTCGCCGCGAGCTCACTCATCCTCGCCGCGCTGCGCTCGGGCCTCACCTACCTCGAGAACGTCCACGTCCTGCGGGCCAAGAGCCGGGAGGCGGTGACCGATTCGCTCACTGGCCTTCCCAACCGCCGACAGCTGATCGCCGACCTCGACGAGATCCTGCGCGATTCCGAGCGGGCCGCGACTCTGGTGTTCTTCGATCTCAACGGCTTCAAGCGCTACAACGACACCTTCGGCCATCTTGCCGGGGACGCCCTGCTCGCGCGGCTGGCGGCGGCGCTGCGGGCGGTCGTCGCCGAGGTCGGTTGCGCGTATCGCCTGGGCGGCGATGAGTTCTGCGTCCTGGTGACGGGCCGGTTCCCGCGCCATGATCGCCTGATCGCCGGTGCGGCGGCCGCGCTCACCGAGCACGGGCGGGGATTCGACGTGACGACCGCCCTCGGGGTCACGGTGATGCCCGACGAGGCGAGCACGGCGAGCGCGGCGCTGAGGCTCGCCGACGAGCGGATGTACGCCGACAAGGGCCGGGCTCACCGCGCCCCGACCCGCGATGTGCTGATGCAGCTGCTCACCGAGCGGACCCCCGGCCTGCTTGATCACGTCAGCGGCGTCACCGAGCTGGCCGCGGGGGTGGCTGCGCGGCTGGCGCTCAATGCCGAGCAGATGGACGAGACGCTGCGCGCCGCCGAACTGCACGACATCGGAAAGCTCGCTGTCCCCGACGAGATCCTCAACAAGCCCGGACCACTTGACGCGCACGAGTGGGAGTTCATGAGGCAACACCCGGTCATCGGTCAGCGCATCCTCAACGCCGCCTCCGCGCTTGCCCCCGTGGGGACGCTCGTGCGGGCCAGCCACGAACGGTGGGACGGGCGCGGGTATCCCGACGGCCTCGCCGGC
Source organism: uncultured Solirubrobacteraceae bacterium (assembly GCA_964246945.1). Classification (GTDB taxonomy): domain Bacteria; phylum Actinomycetota; class Thermoleophilia; order Solirubrobacterales; family Solirubrobacteraceae; genus Palsa-465. Next base: position 25,342 of record CAXTTD010000001.1, read on the forward strand.
GAGGAGATCCCCCTCGGCGCGCGGATCGTCGCCGTCTGCGACGCGTACGACGCGATGATCTCCGAACGCTGCTATCAGCACGCGCGCAGCCGGACTGAGGCGCTCGCCGAGCTCCACCGGAACGCCGGAACCCAGTTCGACCCCGCGGTCGTCGACACGCTCGCCCACGTCCTCACGGCGGCCGAGCGATCCAGCCCGGCCGGCACCCGGTCATCGGTCTGACGAGCGCCGCGGGTTCGCGGCCGGCTCGCGTCTAACGTCAGGGTGAGGCTCAGGCGACGACAGGAGGTTCCCATGGTGCGGCTCGGCGAGACGGAAATCGACACCCTTCCGGTGGCGCTCGGCACGAACACGATGGGGTGGACGGCCGACTCCGACACCTCGTTCGCGATCCTCGACGCGTTCACCGACGCCGGCGGGAGCCTGCTCGACACCGCCGACGCGTACTCGGCGTGGGCGCCGGGCAACTCGGGCGGCGAGTCCGAGTCGACGATCGGGGAGTGGATCGCCTCCCGCGACGCGCGTGACCGGGTCGTGATCGCCACCAAGGTCTCCCGCCATCCCGAGCGTCGGGGACTCGGCGCCGCGAACATCGCCGCCGCGGTCGAGGACTCGCTGCGGCGGCTCCACACCGACCACATCGACATCTACTACGCGCACTACGACGATCCCGACACGCCGCTCGAGGAGACGATCACGGCGTTCGCGGAGCTCGTCGACCGCGGCGCCGTGCGCCACGTGGGGATCTCCAACTACTCGCCCGAGCGGATCCACGAGTGGCTCGACACCGCCCAGCGGCTCGGTGTCGCCGCCGCGGCGGCGCTCCAGCCCCACTACAACCTGCTGCACCGTGAGCCGTTCGAATCCGAGCTCGCGCCGATCGCGGCCGAGCACGCGCTCGCGGTGTTCCCGTACTACGGGCTCGCCGCCGGCTTTCTCACCGGCAAGTACCGCACCCCTGCGGACGCCGACGGCGCCGCCCGCGCGCGCATGGTCGGCGGCTACCTCAGCGAGACCGGGTTCGCCGCCGCCGCGCAGCTGCGCGAGATCGCCGAGGCCCGCGAGGTCAGTCCGGCGACCGTCGCGCTCGCCTGGCTGAGCGAGCGTCCCGCGGTCACCGCCCCGCTCGCCGGCGCGACGAGCCTCGAGCAGCTGCAGCCGATCCTCGATGCGGCGACGTTCACGCTCGAACCCGACGAGCTCGACGCGCTCGAGCGGGTCTCCAACGCGTTCCAACCCGCCTGAGCGCCGGAGGCAGTCAGCTGGCGTAGCCGGCGACCATCCCGCGGTGCATCACCCGGTCGCCGCGCACCCCGGAGTGATCGGCGCGGTGCAGTACCGCACCGTTGTCCCAGATGACGACGTCGCCGGCCCGCCACGCGTGGCGGTGGACGTTCTCCTCGCGCGTGGAGTGAGCGAGCAGCGCGGTCACCGTTGCGTCCTTCTCCTCCGGCGTCATGCCGCTGATCGCCGCGCAGCGAGCCGGTGAGGTGAGGTACAGGGCAACCTCGCCGCTCAGCGGATGTGGGCGCCCGAGCGGGTGCTCCGCGGAGCTCTCGGCGTCCGCGGACACGCTCACGCCGGAGACCACGTGGGTCATGGTGCGTCCCGTGACCGCCTCGCGCAGCGCGGCGGGGAGCGCCGCCCACGCGCGGTACTGGTTGGCGAACAGCGTCTCGCCGCCCTGCTCGGGGATGGTCACCGCGCGCAACGCGGTGTAGGCGGGCGGCTCGCGCACGTAGCTCGTGTCGACGTGCCAGTTGCTCTTCGGCGGGGTCTCGCGGCCGACGTTGCTCACCGGGTTGAGGTCGGGGAAGCCGGGGACCGGCGGCTCCCCGTCGGTGAAGGCCAGCTCGCCGAGACGCCGCAGGAAGCTCACGAAGTCCGCGTCGTCGAGATCGGCGCCGCGCAGCGCGAGCACGCCGTGGCGGGCGAGCAGCCCGCGCAGCTCGGCGACCTCGCCGTCATCGAGATGGGCGGGGTCAAGACCGGAGACCTCGGCGCCGATCGGATCCAGGGCGATGTGCTCCATCAAGGGCTCCTCTTTAGCCGGCGGTCACAGGCGCGCCGCGCAGCGCGCTGTCGAGAACGATGTCGAACAGAGCATCCAGCTCGATGCCGGCCGCGCGGGCCATGGTCGCGACGACGCTCTGGCGCGCGAACGAGCAGTACAGCCCGGCCTCGAGGAACCACGGCCGCCCATCCGGGTCGATGCGGAAGTCGAACAGGCCGTAATGGCGGCAGCCGAGCGCGGCGTAGCAGCGCCGCGCCGCCGCGCCCACCACCTCGCCGACCGGGTCCGCGGGATCGACGATCCACGCGTGCACGGCGTCCTTGGCCATCAGCGCCAGCGTTCCGTCGCCAGCACGACCGAGCTTGTCCGCCGCGTCACGGATCGGCTTGGCCTGCGGGGAGACGGCGTACTCCTCGAGCGGGAGCACGACGAGCTCCCCGTCACACTCGAGCACCCCGCAGCGGACCTCGCGCCCCGGTGGGACGTACTCCTCGACGAGCGCACCGCCGCCCGGGGACATCGCGCACGCATCGCGGACCGCGCCGTCGAGCTCCGCCCCTGAGCGCACGAGGCTCACCCCGGCCGAGTTGTCTCCGTCGACCGGCTTCACCACCACCGGCGGGGCGAACGTCACCTCATCGCCGCCGGCCACCACCTCTCCGGCGGGCACCGCGACCCCAGCGGCCGCAACCACCGCCTTGGCGCGCGCCTTGTGCGCGGTGAGCGCCATCGTCGCGGCGCGGTTTCCGAGGTAGGGGATCTCGAGCACGTCGAACAGCGCCCGGTACTCGGTCATCCCGGGCAGGCAGAACATCTGGGGCACCATCGCGTCGATCTCGAGGCCGCCGATCCAGGCCAGCGCCTGGGAGACCGGCAGCGTCGGCGCAGCGGCGAGCTCGGCGTCGTCGAGCCCGATCGGAAAGCGCCAGCGCCGGTCGGGGCTCACGTAGGCGATCTGGGCTCGCGCGCTGTCCGCGGTCTCCCGCAGGCAATTGCGGGCGTACAACCGGGAGAGCTCGGCCAGGAACTCGTTCTCCGCCGAACCGACGAGATGCAGGACCCGGGGCACGTCAGTCACCGCCCGGCTCGATGAGCTTGCCGATGTTGAAGTCGATGCGCAGCCACCGCCCGCCCCGGCGCAGGTTCTCCCAGAGCAGCGCCGGGATCTGCAGGTGGTGGAGCAGCAGGAACGGAAGCGGGTCCTCCCAGTCGAAGATCGCCTCGCGACCGTGGCGAATCCGTGACAGCGGCGCGCGCGCGTGGCGGGGATCGCGCAGCGCCCGCCACAGCTCGTGGTAGAGCCAGTAGGTGGGCCGGCTCGCGTCCGTCGGGGTGAGAGTGGTCTCGTCGTCCTGCAGGTAAGCGGCGGCCAGGCCGGGCTGGTCGTAGAACATGGTGATCGCCGAGTGGGTGCGGGGGTTGCACTCGATCGCGTAGCAGCGGCCGTTCTCCCCGCGGATGAAGTCCAGGGAGATCTGGCCGGTGAGGCGCAGCCCCTCCGCGAAGCGCCGCACCCACGCTTCGATCTCGGGCTCCTGCACCATCGCGTAGTTGAGCTGGGACGCCGAGGACTCACAGCAACAGTGCACCTGGACGCGCCCGTCGCGCACCGTCGAGTGGGTGCAGTACTCCTGGCCGGCGACGAACGACTGCATCACCCACGGGTTCTCGGGCGCGATCGGCAGGGTGCGGACGAATCGCTCGGTGAGCGCGGGCTCCGGTTGGGGGACCGGGGTGAGGTCGAGCCGGCGCACCGGGTCGTAGGCGATCGACTTCAGCACGTAGGGCGGCTGATGCTCGGCGGCGGCGAAGTCGAACTCGAGCACCTGTGCGGCCCCCGTGATGCGGTGCGCGTCGGGCACCGGGAGCCCCAGCTCGGTCGCCGTCTGGGCGAAGCGGTGCTTGTCGTCGAGGCGCTCGAGCGTCGCCGGGTCGGGGTGCAGGACCTCGCAGTGCTCCTCGAGCGCCGCCTTGGCCTCCGCGTCGGCGCGGGCCGAGGCGGGGCTGCACACCGGCACGTACACGTCGACCCCCTCCGCGAGCACGATCTCGAGCAGCGCGGCGGCGTAGCCGGGATCGGAGACCGGCGGGATCGTGTGAAAACGATCGACGGCCCGGGAGAAGCGGTGGCCGGTGAGGCGGTAGTGCGCGGACTCGACGAGGATCACCCGATGCCCGGCGCGGTGGAAGGCGCGCGCGAGGTGCAGTGCCTTGGTCATCTTGCCGCCGCTGAGCAGGATGGTGCGCGGCGGGCCGTCCCCCGAGCCGCGCGGCGGCGGGGGCGCTCCGCGCCGGCGCCGCCCGTTCAGCACCTCGCGCAGCAGTGCCGTCCCGGTGAGCGCCGCGTTTAGGGGAAGCGCGCACCCGAGCAGCCCGAGTGTCGCGAGCGTTCGCGCCGCCGCCGCCCCCGGCCGATCGGGGGCGCTCACTGCGCCCATCGCACGAGCGTGAGGCCGTCGCGGACGGGCAGCAGCACCTGCTCAAGGCGGGGGTCCCCGGCCACCGTGGCGTTGAAGCAGGCGATCGCCATCCCGTTCGCGCTCGGCGTCTGCGGGAGCCACGGCTCGCCCTGATGCAGCGTGTTGTCGGCGCACAGCAGTCCGTCGCGGGCGAGCAGCCCGCCGTCGAGCACCGCCCCGAGGTAGTCGACGTAGCCCCCCTTGTCGGCGTCGATGAACACGAGGTCGAAGGTCTCACCGGCCTCGGCGAGCGCCTCGAGGGCGTCTCGGGCGGGTCCGACGCGGACCTCGATGCGCGACCCGGCGGGGCTCTCGTCGAACCCCGCCTGCGCGAACGCGGCGATCTCGGGGTCGAGCTCGCAGGCGACCACCCGACCGTCCGCGGGCAGCGCCTCGGCGAGCGCGAGCGCGGAGTAGCCGGTGAACATCCCGATCTCGAGCACCCGGCGGGCACGGGTCATCTTCGCCAGGAAGCGCAGGGTGAGCCCCTCGACGTGGCCTGAGAGCATCTCCGCCTCCAGCACGACCGGCCCGCCGTGGGCGTCCCAATCGCGCCCGCGGGTGCGCTGGGCGACCGCGCGCAGCGCCGGGGATTCGGGCGATGTGCAGTCGGCGACGTAGGGCTCGAGGCCGCGGGCGAGGGCGTGGGCGGCCCGCACCTCGTCGCCGAGCTCGCCGTCGAGGGCGCCGCGCTCCTCGAGTTGCGCCGCCCGTACCGCGGCGCGATCCAGGCGCGCCGCGATGATCCCCACCGGGGTGACCGGACGCATCGGTCCCGCGCTCATACCCCGGCGCCGGCGGAGAGGAACACTGCTTCGCCGTCACCCTCGCGGGGATAGGACCGGCACAGCTCGCGGTGGTCGGCGAGCGTCTCCTCGAGCTCGTCGGCGGTCGTGTTGTTCACGAACCAGCAGCTCCCGATCGGCCGCGGCAGCGCGGCACGCAGATGCCCGTCACGGGTCTTAACGATCGACTCGGTGGCGGCGTGGAGTAGATCCTCGGTGAGGTAGGGGCTGTCGAGCGCGAGCCCGAGCCGGCTCATGAGACCGAGGATGCGGTCCCGCTCGTTCTCCGTGATGTAGCCGCGGCGGGCCGCGAGGGTCGCCGAATACGCCATGTCGACGTTCACCGCGTGGCCGTGCAGCATCGGCGTATCGGGGGCGAGCTCGAGCGTCGGGCTCCACGTGTGCCCGTAGGCGATGACCCGGTCGAGGTCGAGCTCGTGGAGGTTGGGGACCTCGAGCTCGAGCATCGATCCGATCGCCGCATGGGTGAGCTCGCGGCCGACCGCCCGCAGCTCGGGCGTGCCGCCGGAGTGACCGAAGCGGGTGTGCAGCAGCTCGGGGCCGTGGGCCTCGAGCAACTCGAACACCCGGCGGTTGCCGACGACGGCGATCTTCACGAGCTCCGCCATGCCGTTGCGCACTTGCGCCTCGGGCAGCGTGGCCAGGAAGCCGAAGTCGAGCAGCACCGTTCGCGAGGCGTGGTAGGCGCCGAGCCGGTTCTTCAGATGGCGGTGGTTGACCGCGACCTTGATCGCGACGCTCGCATCGATGAGGCCGATGAGGGTTGTGGGGACGCGGATGTAGTTGGTCGAGCGCCGGTAGGTCGAGCACGCGAAGCCGGCCACGTCGGTGGTGAGTCCCCCACCGACGACGAGCACCGGCTCGGTGCGCACCAGGCCGAACGCGTCGAACGCATCGACGATGCGCTCGACGCTCTGCAGGCTCTTGTCGGTCTCGGCGATCTGCACCGGCTCGACGGTCAGGGCGAGCCCGTGGTGCTCGAAGTAGGCCTCGATCGTCTCGCCGTAGAGCTCGTACACCGCGCGGTCGATCACCATCAGGCAGCGGCCGTAACTGCGGAAGCGCTCGGCGAGCTGGACGTTCTCGGGCGCGAACGCCCCGTCGACGTAGATCAGATCAAACTCGATCTTCTCGTAGCCTGCGACGTGGAACGCCCCGGGGGAGGCGCTGAGGGTGGCCTGGATCTCACTCATCGCTGACGGATCCTCTCAGGCGACGCCGGCGAGCGACCGCAGCTCGTCGTAGTCGAGGGTCGAGACGCGCGCGTCGGCGGCCTCATAGTCGTGCTCGGCGTTGTTCTCGCCGGGAAACGCGACGCACGCAAGCCCCGCCGTGGTGGCCGCCCGCACGCCGCCGGCGTTGTCCTCGATCGCCACCACCTGGTCGGGTTCCGCGCCGATCCGCTCCAGCGCGAACGCGTAGGCGTCGGGCGCCGGCTTGGCCTTCGCCACATCGGTGGTGTCGACGACGAGCGCGAACCCGTCGATGTCGACCTCGGGACGCAGCGCCTCAGCGAGGGCGGCGATGTTCTCCGGCGAGGTCGTCGTTACGAGTGCCACGGCGACACCGTCGCGCTCCGCGCCCTCGATCGTCTCCGCGACCCCGGGTCGCGGTGCGATCGCACCCTCGCGCAGCCGCGTCTGGAAGCGCGCGGACTTCGTGGCGTGTACGGCGGCGGCGTCGACGGTCTCGCCGCGCGACTGCGCGTAGGCGGCGATGCGGGCTTGCCCGCCGCTCTCGCTCAGCAGGCCTCGGTACTCATCCTGCGACCAGTTCCAGTCGAGCCCGTGCTCCGCGAAGGCGGCGTTGAACGCCTCACGCTGTAGCTCGGAGGTGTCGGCAAGGCTGCCGATCGATCCGAAGAGGATGGCGGACATGTGCATCTCCTCAACAAGTTGTACGAGTTTTTGGTACGGCTTGTTGAGGCTTGTACCCCCCCGCGCGAACGGCAATCGTGAAACCGGCGCGGGGCGATCGCGCGCGGGAGCGGTACACCGAGATTGTGGATACGCACCGCGCCGGGGCGCACCGCGCGGCGGGACTTACCAGGCGGCGGTGACCCGCTCGCCGGCGTGGCCGCCGCTCTCGGCGAGGTCGGCGATCGCGATCGCGTAGTCCTCGGCGGAGATCTCGCTGTTGCCCGCGGCGTCGGTGATGAGCCGATCGCCGCCGAGCCGGTAGCGCCCGGTGCGCTCGCCGGGATGGATGAGCGCGGCGGGGCTCACGTAGGTCCAGGCGAGATCTCCGACCTCGCGGAACACGCCGAGCGCGTCGGCGGCCTGCAATGCCTCCGCCCGGTAGCTCTTGGGGAAGTCGGCGGAGTCGACCAGGCGCGAGCCGTCGGCGAGCTCGAGGCTGCCCGCGCCGCCGACGACGATCACCCGGTGGACCTCGCCGCGGCGCAGCCCTTCGATGAGTGAGCGTGCGGTGTCGACGAGCGTGTAGTCGACACCCCGGGCGGAGGTGGCGCTGATGACGAGATCGGCGCCGCGGACCGCGCCGGCAACCTGGTCGGGATCGGTGATGTCGACGCCCGACGCCCGGCTCACACCGCGCACCGTCTCCCCGCGGTCGGCGAGTTCGCCGGCGATGCGGCTGCCGATCATCCCGTTCGGACCGAACAGGACGATGCTCATCTGGGGCTGCCCGCTCGCGCGGCCTCCGCCGGGCGCTCCGCGAACAGCCGCCCGTCCAGGTTCTCCTCGCTCTGCGGGTGAAAGTCCCATAGCCCCTTGAGCTGCTTGCGCAGGTCGGCGGGCAGGCGCGCGACGCCCGCCTGGTCGAGCTCGACGAGGTTGCCGGCAGGATCCCGCACGTAGAGCTGCACGACGTCGCCGGGCAGCTCCACGAGGTGGTTGCCGAACGCGTCGAAGTCGAATGCGCCACGCCGCTCGGCCGCTCGATAGGCGGGCTCGAGGTTCTCGACGGTGATCCCGAGGTGGTGGTGGCTTGAGGGGGTGAGGGCGCGTTCGAACAGGTGCAGCTGAGTGTCACCGATGGCCAGCCACTGAACGGGCAGGCCGAAGTTGGGGGTGGGGATCGGCTCGGCGCCGAGCAGGTCGACGTAGAAGTCGACCGACTGCGCCAGGTTGCGGGCGTTGACGCTCACGTGGTTGATGTGCGGGGTCACGGGGCGGTCCTCGGGTCGGTCATATGCTGCCTGGTCTGGATCCTACGCAGGAGGAGGGAGTTCGACATGGCTGAGGTGGGGGCGTGACCGAGCCTCGCTATCCCCGGGCGATCACGCCCGCCGGGCACGTCGAGCCCGTCCCCCGGCGGATCCGCGCCGAGCTCGCCGGCCGCACGGTGCTCGACACGATGGCCGCCCTGTACCTGTGGGAGTGGCCGTTCTACCCGCAGTACCTGATTCCCGCCGGCGACGTCGACCCCGACGTGCTCAGCAGCGGGTCGGCGCGCGAGGCCCGGCCGTTCGGCAGCGCGGTGAGCGTCGAGCTTCGCGTCGGCGACACGGTCCGCCCCGGCGCCGGGCGCCGCTACGTCGACGCCCCGGACCCGCGGCTCATCGACACCGTCCACCTCGACTGGGACGCTGTCGACGCGTGGTACGAGGAGGCGGAGCAGGTGTTCGTGCACCCCCGCAGTCCCTACGTGCGCGTCGACGCGCTGCGCTCCCGCCGGCGGGTGCGCGTGTCCCTCGACGGGGTGACGCTCGCGCAGTCAGACGCGCCGGTGACGGTGTTCGAGACCGGTCTGCCCACCCGGCACTACCTGGAGCGCGGGGCCGTCGACTTCTCCCACCTCACGCTCAGCGAGACCGTCACCGAGTGCCCGTACAAGGGCCGCACGAGCGCCACCTGGTCGGTGGTCCTCGGCGGTCGCGTCCACCCCGACCTCGCCTGGTCCTACCACTTCCCGACTCGGCAGCTTGAGCCGATCGCGGGGCTCGTCGCCTTCTACGACGAGCGGGTGGACGTGGAGATCGACGGCGACCCGGTCGAACGTCCCCACACCCACTTCGCGAAGTGAGCGGCGCGAAACCCCCCGGGCGGCCGGGGGGCCCCCCCCCCCCCGCGGCGGCGCCGCGGCCCCCGCCCCCGCGC
>CAXTTD010000001.1:34691-36483 GCA_964246945.1 uncultured Solirubrobacteraceae bacterium
CCGCGGGGGGGTCGGGGGAGAGCCCCGGCGCCCGGGTCGACCGGCCCCACACCCACTGCGCCACGTCCGCGGCGCTCACCGGCGCGGGCGGGGGGTTAGCAGCGCCGCCTCGTCGGCGAGCAGGCGCCCCCGGACCCGGCGCGCCCCGAACAGGAGTCCCGAGGCGAGGAACAGCCCGAGCGTGATGAGCAGCCAGTTGCGCAGCTCGCCGCGCACCGCGTGGCCGGTGTCGGCGTGGTAGTCCTTCTCCGAGTAACCGAGGATGAGCGGTGCGTAGACGAGCAGCAGAACGCCTGAGATGATCGAGGGCGCGCGCACGTAGTTGATGGCGCCGCCGAGGATCCGCCGGCCCCACACGCGTTCGCCCTCGTGGCGCCCCAGCCGGTCGATCAGCGAGTAGATCGGCAGCAGCACGATGTCGTGCAGGACCGCGGCGCCGACGAACCAGGCGACGTAGTTGACCACGAAGCCGCCGCCGAGGATCTGGCTGAACGCCCACACGAACGCCGCGAACGCGACGAGGTGACCGAGCAGGTGCAGTGGCGCGGCGCCGTAGGCGCCCCGGAAGCGCGAGATCATGTCGGGTAGAACCTCATCGTGCCCACCCACTTGGTGTTGTGCACGCCGGGGACGTTGGGCAGGATCGTCCGCGCCGGGAACCCATGGTCGAGCGACAGTTCGGCGCCGTTGACTCGCAGCGCGAGCAGCGAGCGCGCGTCGTTGACCTGGTCGGCGGTGTAGGTCGCCTGCCCGAACGATCCGTGCGTCTGCATTGAGACCACCTGAAGGATCGCGTCGCTGTCGATGCCCGCGGCGCGCTTGAGCTCGGCGAGCGGCACGCCGCTCCAGTGCTGGGTGGTCGACCAGCCCTCCACGCAGGCGATCGGCAGCTCGTGGGTGGCCTGCGTCATCGCCAGCAGCTGCGCGCGGCTGAGGTGCAGCGTGCGCCCGCCGGGCGCCATCCCGACGAGCTCGAGCGCGTACCCGGGGTCGCTCGCGCGCGAGGTCACCCCGGCGGTGGCGGCGGTCTTGTTCACCTGGAAGTCGTCGGGGCCCGAGCCGAAGTTCCGCCCGCGCGGGGCGAGCAGCGAGATCTCGCGGAACGGCCCACCGACCGACTCGCCGAGGTTGGCGACGAGCAGCGCCGCGCTGGCGCCACCGACCATCCCGAGCAGGCCCCGCCGGCTGATCGACGCCGCCGCGGGCCGGGAGGGCGCGAGACCGCCGGGTTCGTAGGGCTCGGGCTCGGTGTGGGCGAGGTCGGACCGCAGGGGCTTCAGCACCCCCCGGGTGCGGTACGCCTGGCGCACCGTGGGCAGCTTCACGCAGAAGTGCAGCAGCAACGCGGAGATGAACACCCAGCCGCCGTAGTAGTGGGCACTGATGAACGAGAAGTGCCACGGGTACCAGACCTCGATGTCGAGGATCCCGGTGACGAGCTCGAACAGGCCGCCGCCGACGAGCGCCAGCACCGACAGGCGCTCGAGCAGCTGCGCGGGGGAGCGGAACGGCGGCCAGCTGAACAGCTTGGGAATGACCGACCACAGCTTGGCGAGGATCACCGGAACCGTCACCAGGCCGATCGTGATGTGCAGGCCCTGGGTGAACGCGTACAGCCACGCCGGCGCACCCTGGGGCAGATAGATCAGCGGCCCGATGTCATGGCGTTTGGGGAAGGTGAAGTTGTGACCGAGGTCGGGGTGGTACGCCGCGTGGGAGATGAGCCCGGTGAGGAACGAGACGATGACGAGCACCAGCAGGATCGAGCCGAGGAACGCGGTGAGCCACGTAC
>CAXTTD010000002.1:0-24689 GCA_964246945.1 uncultured Solirubrobacteraceae bacterium
GTCATCTCGACGTCGTGCCCGGCCGCCCCGAGCAGTTCAGCGCTCACTGCGAGGGCGACCGCCTGATCGGCCGGGGCGCCTACGACATGAAGGGCGGCCTGGCGGCGATGCTGTGCGCGCTCACCGACGTCGCCGGCCAGGACCGGGTCCGAGTGCGCATGGTGGTCGTTCCCGACGAGGAGTCCGAGGAGCTCGACGAGCGCTCCACCGACGCCGTCGTCGCCCGCGGCCTCGGCGGGGACTTCGCGATCACCGGCGAGCCCACCGACCTGCACATCGGGATCGAGGCCAAGGGGGTGCTCGCGATGCGGATCGTCGTCCACGGCCGCTCCGCGCACTCCTCGACGCCATGGCTCGGCGACAATGCGGTGCTCAAGGCGGTCGACGTATTCCGGACGATCGAGACGCTGCCGTTCAGCCGTGAGTCCTCGCAGATGTTCGACCGCCCGTCGATCAACCTCAGCCGCATCGGGGGCGGCGACGTGATGAACCGGGTGCCCGACCGCTGCGAGATGGCGGTCGACGTGCGCTATCTGCCCGGCCAGGACCCCGGCGAGATCCTCGCCCAGGTGCGCGCGATCCCCGGCATCGAGGTCGAGCGCACGTTCATCCACCCGACGGTCTCAGTCTCCCGCGCGGATCCGCACGTGCGCGGGCTGTGCGAGGCGGCCGCGCGCTCGATCCGCGGTGAGGTGACCTCGGTGGGCCGGGACGGCGCCTCCGACGCGGCCTCGTTCATCGAGGCGGGCATCCCGGCGGTCGAGTTCGGGCCCTCCGGCGGCGGGCACCACGGTCCCGACGAATGGGTGTCGCTGCGCTCGCTCGCCGAATACCGCCGCGCCCTGGGCGAGTTCGTACGGGCACTGCCGGCGTGGCTCGCGGGGGCCGGCCCCGAGGACGGCCTGCGGGCGATCGAGGGTGGATTGGCATGAGGTTTCTCCTGCCCCGCAGCCGCGCCGGGATGCTGTGGCGGTTCTTCGCCGCCGCGGTGCTCATCATCTGCTCGTCGGCGGCGGCGGTGGCGACCGCCGGACTGCTGCAGGTGAGCACCGCCGTCCAGATCCTCTCGGTGCACGAGGGGTTCACCTCCAAGCAGGTGAAGATTCCCAAGCCGGGTGCGCCGGAGACGATCTTCCTCATCGGCTCCGACCACCGCTACGGCGCGTCGTTCCGCGAGGCGAACACCGACACGATGCTGCTGCTGCGCCTGAACTCGGCGTCGAGCACGATCAACGTGCTGTCGATTCCCCGCGACCTCAAGGTCGACGTCGCCGGCTACGGGATCGAGAAGCTCAACGCTGCCTACAGCCAGGGCGGCTACAGCCTGTTGATCAAGACGATCCGCTCCCAGGTGTTCCCCGGCTTCTATCCCAACCACGTCATCGACACGAACTTCCAGGGATTCTCGGACATCGTCGACGCGATCGGGTGCGTGTACTCCGACGTCGATCACCGCTACTACAACCTGAGCCAGCCGGCCCCGAGTCCGGACAACTACTCCTCGATCGACATCCAGCCCGGCTACCAGAAGCTGTGCGGTGACAACCAGTCGATCTCGGGCGCGCTGCCGTTCGTGCGCTTCCGTCACACCGACACCGACATCGTGCGCAACGCGCGCCAGCAGGACTTCCTGCGCTGGGCCAAGGACGGATACCCGATCACGAAGCTGATCAGCCACAAGAGCAAGCTGCTGCACATCCTCAGCGTCCACTCGACGTTCGACAAGGACCTGCAGACCACGGACGGCCTGCTCAACCTGTTCAACCTCGTCGCCTTCTCCGACGGCGACGCGCTCAAGCAGATCACCTTCCCGGCGATACTCGGACCGAGCTTCGTCACCGCCGAGGCCGCCGCCGAGCAGGCCGCCTACCGCCGGTTCCTCACCCCGACTCGGGGCGCGGCGAACAAGAAGACCGTGACCGGTGCGCCCAAGTCGCGGGCCACCCACGTCAAGAATGTCCCCAAGTCGGGGATCGACACCGCGGGTCTGTCGGCCGATCCCGCCGATGGGCTCGCGCAGGCCAAGGCGCTCACCCACCCGGGGATGCCGGTCTACTACCCGCGGCTGATCGCCTCCGATTCGGATTATTGCGTGGTCGCCACCGCCAACTGCGACGACTTCGACGAGCCGGCCGCCGCCTACGCGCACTCCTACCCGCGCCAGTACCTGGTCCGGCTGCCCGATCACCAGAAGGTGCCCGCCTACCGGATGACCCTGGTCATCAACAGCGTCGATGGCACCTACTACGGGATCCAGGGCGTCGAGTGGAAGGACCCGCCGCTGCTGAACAACCCCACTGAGACCAAGGTCGTCCACGGGCGCACGCTCTACCTGTACGCCGACGACGGCGGTCGCCTCACCCAGGTCGCCTGGCACCAGGGCAAGTACACCTACTGGGTGTCGAACACGCTCACGAGTTCCATGCCCAACCACGAGCTCGTCGGCATCGCGGCCTCGATGGTCCGCTACCGCGGCTGATCGATGGACCCCAGCGCGCCCGCGCTGCCCGGTGGTTCGCCGCGGAAGCGGCCGTGTAGCCTGCACGCGAAATGACGAGCCCCCACACCAACGATCCTCAAGCCGTCGCGGTCATCGGCACCGGCTACGTCGGCCTCGTCACCGCGGCGGGCTTCGCCGCGCTCGGTAACGACGTTTGGTGCGTCGACGTCGACGCGAGCAAGATCGAGCGCCTGCAGCGCGGCGAGGTGCCGATCTACGAGCCGGGTCTCGCCGAGTCGCTCGCGCGCAGCGCCGAGCGCCTGCACTTCTCCACCGAGCTCGGACCGGCGCTCGAGCACGCACGGCTGCTGTTCGTCGCTGTGGGCACGCCCCCGACCTACTCGGGCGACCCGTATCTCTCGGCGGGGCTCGGGGTGGGGGGCGGTATGCGGGCCCGCGACCGCCTCGCGGTGGTGTTGAAGGCGCCGGTGCCGGTCGGCACCGGGGAGTCGATCAAGCGCGAGTTCGCCCGCCAGGGCAAGGCCTTCGGCTACGTCTCGTGTCCGGAGTTCCTCAAGGAGGGCTCGGCCCTGCAGGACTTCATGGAGCCCGACCGGGTTGTCGTCGGCGACGACGGCGACTGGGCCGGGCAGGCGGTGTGCGACCTCTACGCCCCGCTCGGCGCGCCGCTCGTGCGCACCGACGTCGCCTCCGCCGAGATGGTGAAGCTCGCCGCCAACGCGTTCCTGGCCACCAAGATCTCGTTCATCAACGAGATCGCCAACGTGTGCGAGGAGACCGGCGCCGACGTCACCGAGGTCGCCCGCGGGATGGGCCTCGACCGCCGCATCGGCGGCCACTTCCTGCAGCCCGGGATCGGCTACGGCGGTTCCTGTTTCCCGAAGGATGTCTCAGCACTCAAGCAACTTGCCGGTAACTCGGGCTACCACTTCCAGCTGCTCACCTCGGTGATCGAGGTCAACGAGCTGCAGAAGCGGCGGGTGATCGGCAAGCTGCAGAAGCACCTCGGGTCCCTGGTGGGCCGGCGGATCGCGCTGCTCGGGCTTGCCTTCAAGGCGAACACCGACGACATGCGCGAGGCCTCCTCGCTGGTGCTCGCGGCGCGGCTGCAGGCCGACGGGGCGACCGTCGCCGGGTACGACCCGGTGGCCGAGCACGAGGCGCGGGCGCTGATGACCGGGGTGAGCTTCGCCGACAGCGCGCTGCAGGCGGTCGCCGACGCCGACGCGTGCATCCTCGTCACCGAGTGGCCGGAGTTCCGGGAGCTCGACTGGGCGCAGGTGCGCGAGGCGATGGCCGGGGACCTGCTCGTCGACGGGCGCAACTACGCCGACCGCGACGCGGTCCGGGCGGCGGGTCTGCGCTACGAGGGGATCGGGCGACCGTGAGGCGCCGACCCGCCTGATGCAGGCGCTCATCCTCGTCGGCGGCGAGGGCACGCGGCTGCGCCCGCTCACCTCGCGGGTGCCCAAGCCCGTGGTGTCGCTCGCCGGGCGCCCGTTCATGTCCTACATGCTCGATTGGCTGCGCGGGCACGGCGTCGACCGGGCGGTGCTCTCATGCGGCTTCCTGCCCGACGGCGTGCGCGCGGTGCTCGGCGACGGCTCGGACTACGGGGTCGAGCTCAGCTACGTCGAGGAGCCGCGGCCGCTCGGCACCGGGGGCGCGCTGAAGTACGCCGAGGCGCTGCTCGACGAGCGCTTCCTGATGCTCAACGGCGACGTGCTCGCCGATCTCGACCTCTCCGCCCAGCTCGCGCAGCACGAGGCGACCGGCGCCCGCGCGACGCTCGCCCTCTACCCGGTCGACGATCCCTCCGCCTACGGCCTCGTGCGCCGCCGCCCGGACCACTCGGTGCGTGAGTTCGTCGAGAAGCCGAACCTCGACGAGATCGATACTCACCTCATCAACGCGGGCGCCTACATCCTCGAGCGCTCCGTGCTCGCCGAGATGGCGCCGGCCGGCTCCCGGATCTCGATCGAGCGCGACCTGTTCCCGCGGCTCGTCGACGACGGCCTGTTCGGCTACGAGGCGTCTGGCTACTGGATGGACATCGGGACCCCGCAGCGCTACCTGCAGGCGACGTGGGACATCCTCGAGGGCGCGGTGCGCACCGCCGTCGGTGATCAGGTCGCCGCCGCCCACGGGGTGCTGTGCCCCGACTCCCATTCCCGCAGGTCCGTCCACGGACCCGCCCGCCTCGGCGCCGGCTGCGAGATCGATCCCACCGCGGTGGTCACCGGGCGCTCGGTGCTCGGCGACGGGGTCCGCCTGGGCCCCAACGCCTACGTCGACGGTTCGGTGCTGCTCGACGGGGCGAGCGTCGGCGAGCACTCGCGGGTCATCCGCTCGGTCGTGGGCCCCGGCGCCGCGATCTCTGATCACTGCCGGCTCGAGCAGGCGGCGATGGTCGGCGAGGGCGTGCGCCTGGGGGCGCGCAACGTCCTCACCGCGGGCGTGCGTATCTTCCCCGACGTCGAGTTGCCCGACGGGGCGATCACCTTCTGACCAGGAGCCCCATGAGCACCGCCACCGACCTCAGCCCCGAGACCATCACTGCCGGCGACCCGACCGGTCAGTTCTCCGAGGTGCTCAACCTCGCCGAGCACCTGCGCGACGCGCAGTGGCGGGTGCAGTCGGCGCGGATCGAGCCCCAGGAGTCCCCCGACGGCCTCGTGGTGGCCGGAATGGGCGGCTCGGCGATCGGCGCCTCGCTTGCCGCCGCGGTGCTCGGGGATCGTGCGTCGCGTCCGATCACGGTCGCCCGGCGCTACGCGCTGCCGACGTGGACGACGCCGGACACCACTGTGCTGTGCGCGAGCTACTCGGGGGAGACCGAGGAGACGCTCGCCGCGTTTGAGGCCGCGGGTGCCGTGGGGGCGCGGCGGATCGTGTCCACCACCGGCGGCACGCTCGCGGAGACCGCCCGCGCCGAGGACGTGCCGGTGATCCCGCTGCCCGGGGGCTTCCAGCCACGGGCCGCGGTCGGCTACGGGCTCGTCGTCGCGCTCGAGGTCGCCGCCCTGTGCGGGGTCGCCGACTCGCTGCACACCGAGATCGACGTCGCCGCCGCCCACGCCGACGCGCTCGCCGGGGCGTGGGGCCCGGGCGCGCCCGAGGACTCGCTGGCCAAGCGCCTGGCCCGCGCGCTGCAGGGCACGATCCCGGTGATCACCGGCTCGGGGCTCACCGCGCCGATCGCGTACCGCTGGAAGACCCAGTTCAACGAGAACGCCAAGTCGCCCGCGTTCGCCGGGGAGCTGCCCGAGATCGATCACAACGAGATCGTCGGCTGGGCCCGGACCCCGGGGCTCGCCCGCGTCTCCGCGGTGTTCCTCGACGACTGCGACCTGCACCCGCGGGTGCGGGAGCGGATCGCGCTCACCCGCGAGCTGATCGCTCCCGGCGCGGTGGCCAACGAGCTCGTGGAGACGGTCGGGGCGACCCGCGCCGAGCGGCTCATCTCGCTGGTGCTGCTCGGCGACCTCGTCACCCTGTACCTCGCGATCCTCGCCGGGGGCGCCCGGGCTGCGCGCGACGGCCGGCCCCCGCCCCCCGCCGCCCGGCCGCCCGCGGCGCCCCGCGCCCGCGGGCCCGCGGGCGGAGGGGGGTCGATGCCATCCCCCGCCGAGCCGGGACCAGGATCGACCACCCCCGAGGGCTTGTCCGCGGCGCGGACACGCGCGCCAACATTGACACGATCGTGGTAAGGTTCTGCGGCGACGACATGGACGCGCTCACGATCAACGAGGCGGCGGGCACGACCGGCTGGTCGGCGCGCATGCTGCGCTACGTCGAGCAGACCGGCCTCGTCACCCCCGCGCGCTCGGCGGCCGGCTACCGGCTCTACGGCCCCGCGGAGCTGCAGCGGCT
Organism: uncultured Solirubrobacteraceae bacterium; assembly: GCA_964246945.1. Lineage (GTDB taxonomy): Bacteria > Actinomycetota > Thermoleophilia > Solirubrobacterales > Solirubrobacteraceae > Palsa-465. The sequence goes on from CAXTTD010000002.1 coordinate 6,335, forward strand.
GCGCACGCTCAAGGAGCTGCTGGCCGGCTTCGCGGTCTCGCTCTCGGAGGTCGCCTTTGCGGCGCGCCTGGAGGACGACGCGGAGCTGCGTGAGGCGATTTACCGCTGGCGCACCGCGCAGGCGAGGCGCCCGGAGGACGTCGCCGCCGACGACTGGCTGCGCTTCGAGCAGGACAAGCACGAGCGGCTGCTCGCGGCCGCCGCCTGAACCCCGACACCCCCACTGGAGATCATCTCATGAGCACGACCGCCGCCCCGATCACCGACTTCAAGGTCGCCGACCTCGCGCTCGCGGCGCTCGGCCGCAAGGAGATCGAGCTTGCCGAGCACGAGATGCCCGGCCTGATGGCCACCCGCCGGGAGTTCGCCGACGCCCAGCCGCTGAAGGGCGCGCGGATCACCGGTTCGCTGCACATGACGATCCAGACCGCGGTGCTGATCGAGACGCTCACCGCGCTCGGGGCCGACGTCCGGTGGGCGAGCTGCAACATCTTCTCCACCCAGGACCAGGCGGCAGCGGCGATCGTCGTCGGTCCCGAGGGCACGCCCGAGGACCCCCAGGGGATCCCGGTGTTCGCGTGGAAGGGCGAGAGCCTGTCGGAGTACTGGTGGTGCACCGAGCAGGCGCTCACGTGGCCGCACGCCGATGGTCCCAACATGATCCTCGATGACGGTGGCGACGCGACCCTGCTGGTCCACAACGGCGTGCAGTACGAGCGGGACGGCGCGGTCCCGGATCCGAGCACCGCCGAGAACGACGAGCACCGGGTGATCCTGGAGCTGCTCACCCGCTCTCTGCAGGAGGATCCCCAGCGCTTCACGAGGCTCGCCGCCGAGATCAAGGGCGTCACCGAGGAGACGACCACCGGCGTGCACCGGCTCTACGAGTTCGCCACGCAGGGGAGGCTGCTGTTCCCGGCGATCAACGTGAACGACGCGGTGACCAAGTCGAAGTTCGACAACAAGTACGGCTGCCGGCACTCGCTGATCGACGGCATCAACCGGGCCACCGACGTGCTGATCGGCGGCAAGGTCGCCGTGGTGTGCGGCTACGGCGACGTCGGCAAGGGCTGCGCGGAGTCGCTGCGCGGGCAGGGCGCCCGCGTGATCGTCACCGAGATCGACCCGATCTGCGCGCTGCAGGCGGCGATGGACGGCTACCAGGTGGCGACGCTCGAGGACGTCGTCGGCGCGGCCGCCAACTTCATCACCACGACCGGCAACAAGGACGTCATCACCGCTGCCCACATGGGCCGGATGAAGCACCAGGCGATCGTCGGCAACATCGGCCACTTCGACAACGAGATCGACATGGCCGGCCTCGCCGCCACTCCGGGCGTGGAGCGGATCAACATCAAGCCCCAGGTCGATGAGTGGCGCTTCTCGAACGGGCGCACGATCATCGTGCTCTCCGAGGGCCGGCTGCTGAACCTCGGCAACGCGACCGGGCATCCGAGCTTCGTGATGAGCAACTCGTTCACCAACCAGGTGATGGCCCAGATCGAGCTGTTCGCGAACAACGACGGCGGCGAGTACGGCAACGCGGTGTACACGCTCTCCAAGGCGCTGGACGAGAAGGTGGCCCGGCTGCACCTCGACGCGCTCGGCGTGCGTCTCACCGAGCTCACCCCGAGCCAGGCCGACTATCTCGGCGTGTCCGTCGCGGGCCCGTACAAGCCCGAGCACTACCGCTACTAGACCGAAGTTCCCGGACGAGACCCCGCCCGATTCGGCCCCGCCCATGGTGAGCGCCGGCGCGCCGAGCTCCCCGTCGGAGGTCGCCGACCTCGCCCTCGCCCCTGAGGGCGAGGCGCGGATCGAGTGGGCGGCCGGCCAGATGCCGGTGCTCGCTCGGGTCCGGGCCCGCTTCGCGCGGGAGCGGCCGCTCGACGGCGTGCGGATCGCCGCCTGCCTGCACGTCACCGCCGAGACGGCGAACCTCGTGCGCTCGCTGGTGGAGGGCGGCGCGCGGGTGGCGCTGTGCGCGGCCAACCCGCTCTCCACCCAGGACGAAGTCGCCGCCGCGCTCGCCGCCTCCGGCAGTGCGGAGGTCCGTGCCCGCCGGGGCGAGGACATGGACGACTACGTCGGCCACGTGCGGGCCCTGCTCGACGGGATGGCGGGTGCGGACCCGGTGATCACCCTCGACGACGGCGCCGACCTGCTCGCCACCGCCCACGCCCGGGCGGACAAACGCCCGCAGGAGCCCTGGAGCGTCATCGGCGGCATCGAGGAGACGACCGCCGGCCTCATCCGCCTGCGCCGTCTGCAGGTCGAGTCGGGGCTGCGCTGCCCGGTGATCGCCGTCAACGAGGCTAGGACCGAACGGGCGCTCAACGATCGCCACGGCACCGGGCAGTCGGCGCTCGACGGCGTCGTGCGGGCCACCAACATGCTGCTCGCGGGCAACACCGTGGTTGTCGTCGGCTACGGGTGGGCCGGCCAGGGCGTCGCCGAGCGCGCGCGCGGAGCGGGGGCGGCCGTGATCGTGTGCGAGGTCGACCCGCTGCGGGCGCTCGAGGCGCGGATGGCCGGCTATGAGGTGATGCCGGCGCTGGCGGCCGCCGAGCGCGGTGACCTGTTCATCACCGTCACCGGGTCGCGCCGGGTGCTGCGCGCCGAACACTTCTCGCTGATGAAGGACGGGGCGGTACTCGCCAACGCCGGCCACTTCGACGTCGAGCTCGACCTCGCGGCGCTCGAGTCGCTCGGCGGGGCACGGCGCCGGCTGGTGCGTCCGCTCGTGGAGGAGTACCGACTCTCCGACGGCCGTCGGCTGCACCTGCTCGCCCGCGGCCGGGTGGTCAACCTCGCCGCTGCTGAGGGCCACCCCGCCGCGGTGATGGACGTCTCGTTCGCGCTGCAGGCGCTGTGTGTCGAGCAGCTCGTGCGCCTCCGCCAGACGCTCGCGCCCGGCGTGCATCCGGTCGCCGATGCCGTCGACCGTGAGGTCGGGTGGCTGAAGCTCGCCGCGCTCGGGGTCCGCATCGACGAGCCGACCCCCGAGCAGTCGAGCTACCGCGCCGCCTGGGAGTGAGCCGCGCGGCACGCCGCGCCGCCGCTGCTCGTACTACGCTCCCGGCGCGGTGACGCCTTCCACGGCCAGCTCCTCCGGCGCCCTGCGCGCCGGCATCGACCTCGGCGGGACGAAGATCGAGGCGATCGTCATCGACGGCAAGCATCGCATCCTCGGCTCCGCGCGCGCTCCGACCCCCACCGACGGCGGCCCCGCGAAGGTCGCCGCGCGGATCCACGCGGCGCTCAACGAGGCCTGCGGGGCGGCGAAGTGCGCGCCGAAGTCCCTCGCCGGCATCGGCATCGGGTCGCCCGGGGACGTGAGCGACGCCGCGGGGACGGTCGCCAACGCGCGCAACCTGCCCGACTGGGAGGCGGCCTACCCGCTCGCCGCGGAGCTGCGCACGCGCGTCGGGGTCCGCGTGCGTCTCGGCAACGACGTGCAGGTCGCCACCCGCGGCGAGTACGCGCTCGGGGGCGGGCGGGGCCACGATTCGCTGCTGATGGTCGCCTGGGGCACCGGGATCGGCGGCGGCCTCGTGCTCGACGGCCGGCTGTGGTTGGGTCGCGGCGGCGCGGGGGAGATCGGCCACACGGTGGTGCGGCAGGGCGGCGCGCACTGCGGCTGCGGCCGGCGAGGGTGCCTGGAGGCGTACGCGGGCCGCGGCGCGATGGAAGCCAAGGCGCGGCGCGAGGTGGGCAAGGGAGCGCGCACGGTGCTGTTCGAGCTCATGGAGAGCCGCGGGCGCACTCGTCTGACCTCATCGGTATGGGCGCACGCGCTCGAGCACCGCGACCGGCTCGCTCATGAGCTCATCGACCGGGCGGTGACCGCGCTCGGCACCGGGATCGCCTCTGCGGTGAACCTGCTCGACGTCGAGGCGGTGATCATCGGCGGGGGGCTCGGGGTCCGCTTCGGGGAGCCGATGGCGCAACGGATCGCCGGCGCGATGTCGCCGCACCTGTTCAACGACCGGCGACCGCCCGAGGTCCACGTCTCGGCGCTCGGCGACACCGCCGGGGCCGTGGGTGCGGCGCTGCTCGTCGCCGAGTAAGGTACGCCGACGTTCCAGCGCGGCTCCCGGCGTGAGGGCCCGGTGACGCGCGCCGGCTGAACGTCTGGCACGATGCCTACCTGCCCTTGAGCAGAGAGTTAGGTCAATGGGAGGAGAAATAAGCGACGTGAGCGCGTCCGGCGGGGCGGGGCCACAGGAGAACGGACGGTCGGGGATCAACCTCCTCGCGCGCGCGGCCGCGGGCGCGGCGCTGCTCGTCGCGCTCGTCGTGGTGCTGGTGCTCGTGTTCGAGGGGGGCTCCCACTACGTCGTGCACGCCGACTTCCAGGACGCGAGCGGCCTGGTCACCGGCGACAACGTCCTGCTCGGCCCGGCCGCCGTCGGCACCGTGAAGTCGATCTCGCTCACCCGCAACGGGCAGGCGAACATCGGCCTGAGCCTCCACGGCACCGGCACCCTGCACCAGGGGACGGTCGCGCGGATCCAGGAGGACTCGCTGTCGGGGATCGCCGACAAGTACGTCTCGCTCGAGCCGGGCCCCGGCACCAATCCGGCGATCCCCAGCGGCGGGACTATCGGCTCCGGCGACACCTATTCAGAGGTGAACATCGACGAGCTGTTCGACTCCTTCAACGGGGCGACCCGGCGGGGGCTCGCCAACCTCATCCAGGGCGAGGCGACCTCGCTGCGGGGCAAGGGGAAGCTCGCCAACCGAACGCTCGAATACCTCGCCCCCGGCCTCGAGAGCACGAGTGCGGTCACCAAGGAGCTCGCCCGCGACGAGCCGGCGTTCGACGGGCTGCTGGTGAAGGGCGCCGTGGCGATGAAGGCGCTCGCCGCCCGCTCGAGCCAGCTCAGCGATCTCATCGCGAACACGGACACCGCGACCGGAGCGATCGCCCGCCAGAGCGAGTCGCTGCAGACGGCGCTGTCGCTGCTGCCCTCGACCCTGCGGCGTTCCACGCGGACCTTCCGCGGCCTCGACTCGACCCTCACGAGCCTCGACCCGGTCGTGGCCGCGGCCAAGCCCGCCTCCCGGAAGCTGCCCCAGTTCGCCTCCGGACTGCGCACGGTGGCCACCGCGGGGATCCCCACCGTCGCCGCGCTCGACGACCTGATCGCCAACCCCCACGGCGGCGGCGACCTCACGACGTTGGCGCAGTCCGCGCCGAGCCTGCTCACCCAGGCCGACCGTGACTTCCCGGTCCTCATCAAGAACTTCAGCGAATCCCGCGCCCAGCTCGACTACCTGCGCGAGTACACCCCGGACGTGGTGGCGGCGCTCTCCAACGTCGGTGAGGCGAGCGCCAACTACGACGCCAATGGCCACTACGCGCGCACCGAGCCGGTCCTCTACCCGTTCACGACCAACACGATGGGCCAGCTCGTGCAGCAGAACCCCGACGACCGCTACGACGGCCTGCAGCACGTCTCCAATCGCTGCCCCGGCGCCGCGGTCCAGGCGAGCCCCGACGGCTCCACGCCCTCCCACGTCGGCGGCTGCGACCGGAGCCAGGTGCCCACCGGACCATGAGACTCCGGCTCGCCCTCGCCGCCGCGGTACTCGCGGCCTTCGCCGGCGCGTCGATCCTCGTCGGGTCGGCCCGCTCGGACGGCGGGCCGTACACCGTGCGGGCGATCTTCGACGACGCCTCCTACGCGGCGACCGGGGAGGACGTGAAGATCGCGGGCGCCGACGTGGGCGAAATCACCGGCCTGGGAGTCACGCAGGCCAATCGGGCGGCGGTGACGATCACCATCCACAGCTCCGACTTCACTCCGTTCTACGCCAACGCCCACTGCGAAATCCGGCCCGAGTCGCTGATCGGCGACGAGTACGTGAACTGCAGCCCGGGGACGAGCTCCCACCGGCAGCTGACCCGCATCCCCCGGGGGACGGGCGCCGGGGACTACTACCTGCCGGTGACCCAGACGAGCTCACCGATCGACACCGACATCGTCCAGGACATCTCGACCGAGCCGGTGCGCGAGTCACTCGCGGTGATCATCGGCGAGCTCGGCACCGGGCTCACCGCCCGCGGCTCTGACCTGAACGCGGTGATCCGCCGCGCGAACCCGGCGCTCGGCAACACCGACCGGGTGCTGAAGATCCTCGACGCCCAGGACCGCACGCTCGCCCGCCTCGCCGACAACTCCGAGAGCGTGCTCGCCCCGCTCGCCCGCGAGCGCCGCCAGATCGCGGGCTTCGTCACCAATGCCAACACCACTGCGGTGGCCACCGCGCGCCGGGCGAGGGACATCTCCACCACCTTCCGTCGGTTCCCCACCTTCCTGCGCCAGCTGCGGCCGCTGGAGGCCGACCTCGGTACGCTCTCGGATCAGGGCACGCCGGTGATGAACGAGCTCGGCCAGAGCGCCGGCTCGCTCGGTGACCAGTTCGCGGAGCTCACCCCGTTCGCCCGCTCGGCGCGGACCGCGCTCGTCGACCTCGGCTCCGCCGCGCAGCATTCCCAGACCGCCCTGGTCGACTCCCGCCCGCTCGCGCAGCGGCTGCTCACGTTGGGCCGCGAAGCCGACCCCAGCGCGACCTCGCTGAAGGCGCTGCTCCAGAGCCTCAACTCCACCGGCGGCATCGAGCAGCTGATGAACCTGCTCTACGAGGGGACCGCCGCCGGCAACGGCTTCAACAAGCTCGGCCACTACGTGCGCGTTGAGCCGCTCACCGGCTCCTGCACGAACTACACGACCACCCGCCTGGGCACCTGCTCCTCGGCGTTCACGAGCGGTCACGGCGGAGCCTCGGCCGACGTCTCCACCGCGGTGCGGCGGGCGCCGGCCGCCGCGCGGAGCAGTGAATCGGCGCAGCAGTCGATCGTCAGCCGGGCACTGAACGCGGTCGACAAGGGTGAGAGCACGAGCTCGGTGAGCGGCCTGCTCGGCTACCTGATGGGCGGCGGGCGATGAACCCCCGCCGGCGTCGCGACGCCTCGGTGCTCACCAACCCGGTGCTCGTCGGCGCGCTCACCGTGCTCGTGGTGCTCGTCGCCGTGGGGCTCGCCTACAACGCGAACAACGGCCTGCCGTTCGTGCCCACCTACCACCTGCACGTGCAGGCGCGCAACGCCGAGGAGCTGGCCAAGGGGGACGACGTCAACGAGGGCGGCGCGCTGGTGGGCATCGTGGGCAGCGTCACCCCGGCGCGCAGCCGCAGCGGGTCACCGATCGCGATGCTCAACCTCAACCTGTACAAGAACGTCGAGCCGCTTCCGCGGAACACCACATTCACGATCCGCCTCAAGGGCGCGATCGGCCTGAAATACCTCGCGGTCAACCGCGGCTCGGCCGCCGCCGGCCTGCCCAACGGGGCGACGGTGCCGGTGAGCCAGTCCGGGGCCTCGGTCGACTTCGACCAGGTGCTCGACATGTTCACCCCGAAGACGAGCACCGGCATCCAGCGCACCACGGCCGGCTTCGGGCAGGCGCTCGCCGGCCGCGGCGCGAACCTCAACGCGACGATCGGCAACCTGGGGCCGCTGCTCGCCGCTCTGCAGCCGGTGGCCGCGAACCTCGCCGCCCGGCGGACGGACCTCGCCGGCTTCTTCCGCGGGCTGGGGGCGTTCTCATCGGCGCTCACCCCCGTCGCGAACGTCCAGGCCCAGCTGTTCACGAACCTCGACACCACCTTCCGCGCGCTCGCGCCGGTGGCGCCCGCCTTCGCCGACACCATCTCCGCCACGCCCCCGGCGTTCGCGGCCACGATCGACCAGAGCCCCCGCATCCGGCCCTTCCTCACCGACACCGCCTCGCTGCTGCACCAGTTCTCCCCGGGGTTCGCCACCCTGCGCACGAGCGCTCCGGTGCTCGCCGCCGCGTTCCGGATCGGCACGCGCACGCTGCCGCCGACGGCCGCGCTCGACACCCGGCTCGTGGCGTTGGCCAAGCGCCTGCAGAGCTACAGCGCCAGCCGCTCGGTGCAGGGTGGCCTCGACCGGCTGTCGCTCACCGCCGCCACGCTCAAGCGACCGCTCGCGTTTCTCGCGCCCGTGCAGACGACGTGCAACTACACGACACTGTTCCTCTCCAACATCGCAAACCTGCTCTCCGAGCACGTGAGCGACGGAACGTTCCTGCGCTTCGTCCAGGTCGCGATCACCGACCTGCCCGGCCGCGAGTCCGAGCCCTCCCACAAGCTCTACACCGGCAAGGTGGATGAGTCCTCGGGACCGGTGCACTCCGATCCCTACCCGAACACCGCCTCCCCCGGCGAGGTGCGGGAGTGCTCGGCCGGCAACGAGCCGTTCCCCGACCATGCGGTGGTCGGCAACCCGGCGGGCAACGTCGGCACCACCACCCTGAAGACGACGCGGAGCACGAAATGACGCGCCGTCGGCGAGGCTCGCGCATCTCCCCCGTGGTGGCCGGCCTCGCGGCGGCGCTGGTGATCCTCGCCGCCTGCTGGCTGGTGTTCGGCGGGCCCACCCCGTGGAGCGGCAACGGCTACAAGCTGCGCGCGCTGTTCACCGTGCAGACCGAGCTGCACCTCAACTCCCCGGTGCGGGTGGCGGGGGTGAACGTCGGCAAGGTGACCGGCATCCACCACGTCTCCGGCAACTCACCGGCGGCGCTGGTGACGATGAAGATCGACCACCAGGGCCTGCCGATCCACTCCGACGCGACCGCCAACATCCGCCCCCGCCTGTTCCTCGAGGGCAACTACTACGTGGACATCTCGCCTGGGACGCCGAACGCTCCGGTGCTCCACTCCGGCGGCGTGCTCCCCGCCGCGCACACGAGCGGCCCGGTCCAGCTCGACCGGGTGCTCTCGGCGCTCAACGGGAACGCCCGCGGGAATCTGCAGACGCTCGTGCAGGGATTCGGCAACGCGCTCAACCAGCGGCCGAGCGCCGCCGCCGACGCGGGCGCCGCTCCCTCGCAGCGCGGCCTCACCGCCGCCCAGTCGCTGAACCGCTCCCTCGACTACTCCGCGGATGCGTTCAAGGCCTCGGCGATCGTCAACCAGGCGCTGCTGGGCGAGCGCCCGCATGACCTCTCCGGCGCGGTGCACGGACTGTCACAGACGTTCACCGGCCTCGCCGCCTCCGGAAGCCACCTGTCGGGCCTGGTGACGAGCTTCGACACGACGATGCGAGCCCTTGCCGACCGTCAGGGCGACCTCTCGGAGACGATCGCGCTGCTGCCGGGCACGCTGCGGGCCGCCGACGCCGCGCTCGGCCCGCTGGAGAGCTCGTTCGGACCCACCCAGACCTTCGCCCGTGACATCCTGCCCGGCGTCCGGGAACTCGGGCCGACGATCTCCGACGGGCTGCCGTGGCTCACCCAGTCCCAGGCACTGCTCTCTGACCGTGACCTCGGCGGCCTGCTGACGAACCTCACGCCGGCGGTGCAGGGCACCGCGGCGACGGTGCGAGCCACCCGCTCGCTGCTCGGGGGTACCTACGACCTCGCCGCCTGCTTCAACCACACCATCATCCCCACCGGGAACGAGCGGATCTCCGACCCACCGGTCACCACCGGACTCCAGGACTACAAGGAGCTCTTCCAGTCGGCGGTCGGCATCGCCTCCGCCTCCCAGAACTTCGACGGCAACGGCCGCTACGTGCGCGCCACCACCGGCGGCGGCGCCCTGCGGGAGCAGACCGGCTCGCTGCCTGGCGCCGGACCGCTGTACGGCAACGCGGTCGACCCGACGCTCGGGACGCGACCGGCGTTCGACCCCACGAAGCCCCCGTACGTGCGCTCGGTGAAGTGCCTGAAGGAGAACCCAGCGAACCTCAACTCGGCGAAGAGGGGGGTGGGCCCGTGAGACGCGCGATCCTCACCCACCGCGTCGATTTCGTGGCCATCCTGGTGATCATCGCGGTCGCCGTGGTGGTCACCGGCTACATCCTCGAGCACCAGCCGGCGTTCCACTTCGGGCAGAGCTACTTCAAGGTGAACGCGGACTTCTCCGAGGCGTCGGCGGTCACCTCGGGTCAGGGCCAGGCGGTCACGATCGCCGGGGTCGAGATCGGCCAGATCGGGGGCGTGCACCTGCACGACGGCCAGGCGGTGGTCTCGATGGACATCGACAAGCGCTACGCCTCCCGGGTGTACCGCAACGCGACGGTGCTGCTGCGCCCGCGCACCCCGCTCAAGGACATGTACCTGGAGCTCGATCCGGGCACCCGGGCCGCGGGGCGGATGCCCGCCGGGGCCACGATCAGCGCGGCGAACACCGACCCCGACGTCGACGTCTCCCAGCTCCTGTCCTCGCTGGACTCCGACACCCGCAGCTACCTGGTGCTGCTGCTCGCCGCCGGCGCCGGGGCGTTCGGTAACTCCGGCACCGGCGGGCGCACGGCGCCGAACCCGGCGGCGGTGAGCTCGCTGCAGCAGACGCTCAAACGGTTTGAGCCGCTCGACCGCGACACGCAGACGTTCGCCTCGCTGCTCGCCACCCGTCAGGCGAATCTGCGTCGCGGGGTGCACAACCTCGATCTGGTCGCCGGCTCACTCGGCGGGGTCGACCGCCAGCTCGCCTCACTGGTCGACGCATCCGACACCAACTTCTCGGCGATCGCGGCCAACGATCGGGAGCTCGAGTCGACCCTGCAGCAGTTCCCGGGCACGCTGCGCGAGACCACGCAGGCGCTCGGCAAGGTGAAGACGTTCGCCACCGCGAGCGCCTCGACACTGCACCGCCTGCAGCCGTTCGCGCGTGATCTCGCCCCGGCGCTCACCGCCTCCCGGTCGCTGTTCAAGGACACCACACCGGTGATCGCCGACCAGCTGCGTCCGTTCTCGGTCGCCGTGCAGCCGCTCGCCCGCACGCTGCGTCCCGCCGCGCAGTCGCTCAAGGTCGCGGTGCCCAAGCTCACCGCGTCGGTGTCGGTGCTCAACGACCTGTTCAACGAGCTCGCCTACCAGCCCAAGGGCAACCACAGCTACCTGTTCTACGGCGGCTGGCTCGCCCACATCGCCGACAGTCTCGTTTCCAACCAGGACGCCAACGGCGCGGTCGTCCAGGGGCTGTTCACCGCCAGCTGCTCCGAGCTGCAGTTCTACGAGAGCCAGCTGCAGGTGAGCAACCAGCCGCTCGGCGTGATCCTCGACCTCCTCAACGCGCCTAACTACCAGACGGTGCCGAACTCGAAGAACCTTGACGGCACCTACGTCTGCTCGAACGGATGAACAAGCAGCGGCCCTCCAACCTCGCGATGATCACCCTGGTCGCCTTCACGGCGTCATGCGTCGGCCTGCTCATCTTCCTGTGGATCTCGTTCGGCGGCTCGTTGCCGTTCAGCGCCCAGGGGTACCGGTTCTCGGTGCAGTTCAGCCAGGCGACCGAGCTCGCGCCTGACGCGCAGGTGACGATCGCCGGGGTGAAGATCGGCCACGTCGTCTCGGTGAAGCTCGACCAGCGCACGGGCCTCGATCGTGCGGTGCTCGAGATCGGTCGCCAGTACGTGCCGCGGCCGGCCGACACGCGCGCGATCCTGCGCACCAAGACCCTGCTCGGCGAGACCTACGTGCAGCTCTCGGCCGGCAACCCGAACGGTCGCAAGCTTCCCGACGGCGGCTCGATCCCGCGCGCCCATGTCGATCAGGTGGTCGAGCTCGACCAGATCCTCGACACCTTCAGCCCCAAGACCCGAGCGGCGTTCGAGACCTGGATGCAGCAGGGCGGGGTGGCGCTCACCAATCGCGGCGAGCAGTTCAACGCCGCGCTGGCGGCGCTCTACCCGTTCACCCAGAACGTCGGCACGGTGCTGGACGTGCTCAACCGGCAGGGCGCCGCGACCCGGACCCTGCTCGCGGACTCGGGGGTGGTGTTCGGCGCGCTGTCGCGTTCGCCCGCGCAGCTGCAGGGGTTCGTGCGCAACACGAACGCGGTGTTCCGCGCGACGTCGGCGCGTGACCGCTCGCTGGCGGCGACGATCCAGGCGTTCCCGGGGTTCCTGCACCAGACGCGGCAGACGCTCGACCGCGTCGGCGCGTTCGCGGGCACCACCAAGCCGCTCATCGACGAGCTGCACCCGGCGGCGGTGCAGCTCACCCCGGCGCTCAAGTCGCTGAACACCCTCGCGCCGGAGCTGCGCCGCCTGGTCACCGTGGTCGGCCCGCTCACCCGGGCCTCGCGCACCGGGCTGCCGGCGCTGCAGCGCTTCCTCACCAAGAGCGTGCCGTTCCTCACCGCGGTGAAGCCCTACCTGGGCAACCTAGTGCCGGTGATCAACTACCTCGACGACTACCGGCGCGAGCTCGCGGGGTTCTTCGCCAACTCGACGGCGGCCACCGAGGCCAGGGCCACGGCATCGCGGGGGCAGGTCCTGCACTACCTGCGGGTCGCCAACCCGATCAACCCCGAGGCGCTCACGCCCTACGCGAAGCGGCCCTACACCAACCGCTCCAACGCCTACCTCGCCCCGGACACGTATCTCGATCTGCTCAAGGGGCTGCCGGTGTTTGCTCGCTATCTGTGCACCGACCACCCGCTGCCGACGCTCAGCCCGTCGCTGAACGCGACCACAACTTCGGTGGCCGGCACGGTGTTAACTCTGGGTCAGCTCGTTCAGCAGTACTACTACACGGCGAACCCGTCGGGTCCGGCGTGCCACGCCCAGGAACCCCTGGGCAAGGCGACGACCGGTCAGCCCTCGACGTTCCCGCATCTCACGGCACTGCCGTGAGGCGTCCGGGAATGGCGGTACGGGTAATCTGTACGGTAGTACGCAGACGTACCAACCCAAAGGAGAGTGCTTTGAAACGCATCGCGATCGCCGCCGTGACGGCATTGGTGGTGCTCGCCGCGGCCGGTACGGCCCTTGCGGCGGTCAACAACTACAAGGCGTCGTACAGCTTCCGCGGTAATAAGGGCACCGCCAAGAAGCCCGCGCCGCTCAGTTTCAAGCAGACGATCACGGTGACTCCGGCGACCGCCGGCAGCCGCACCGGGATCCTGCACCAGATCACCGCGCAGATCTCGGACGCCAAGGTCGACGTTGCCGGGTTCCCGACCTGCACCCTGGCCAAGATCAACGCCGCCACGAACGACAGCTCGTGCCCCAAGAAGGCGTTGATGGCGAGCGGTTCCATCAAGGCGACGCTCGGTTCCGCGACCAACTTCATGGCGGCGGGTGAAGCGTGCGACCCGGAGCTGCACGTGTGGAACGCGGGCAAGGGCAAGCTCGCCTTCTTCTTCGTCGACACCGCGTCCCATCAGTGCCTCGGCGGCTCGCTGCACACAGGTCAGGTCCCGCCGTGGCAGGCCACCTACAAGCAGGCCGGGTCGAAGCTCGACGTGACGATCCCGATCCCCAACACCGTTGACTACCCGCTGGGGATCAACGGCGGCCTGGTCGGATCGCTCTCGTTGAACTACCTGGACTGGGTCTCGCAGTCGATGGGCTCCAAGCACGACCTCGTATCGACCGGATGCTCGGGCTCGCGCAAGTACACGTTCGGCTTCGAGGCCTCGCTGCCCGGTCAGGCGAACGAGTCGAAGTCGCTGTCGGGTAAGGCGTCCTGCGGCTGATCCGCAGCACGCCGAACCGGTAGTCGCCGGTTCTCAGTTCAGAGCGGGGGGGGGGGCCCCCCCGGCCCCCGCTTTCCGTTGGGGCGCGTCGGGGTGTAGACGAGCGAAGCGTGCGCGGTGAGGTTGTCGCGGAACGTCCGGAGCGCGCGGATCCCGCCGACGGCCGTCGGTTGTGCGCCATCGACCGGTCCGACCGTCCAATGGCCACTTCTCCGCGGTATCCGCGGCTTCCGCGCCAATCGTCCGCCTCAGCACGACGCGTGGCACGAATCGACGGTGCCGCCGCTGCCGGAAGCGCTCACCGGCCGGCGCCGCCGGCGTCGGTGGGATTTCCGAATTCCACTGTTTTTGCAGGCGGAAGGCGAGGCGGGTGATGCGATGGCACCCCGGCGCTCCGGCGGGACGAGCCCAACGGCATCCCCGGCGCTCCGCCGGGACGAGCCCGCCGGCATCCCCGGCGCTCTGCCGGAACGAGCCAGCAGGCCCCGTCAGCCAGCCAGTCAGTCGGCGGCGATCTCGTAGCGATCGCGGCGGGCCTGCTCGACCTCGGCCTCGTCGAACATGCGGTAGACGAGGTAGACGAGCGCGACGCCCATCACGAGCGACTGCTCGAGGGCCATCACGAGGCCGGCCATGCTCTGGTCCTCGAGCGGGGTGAGGCCCCAGTAGTGCGGCAGGTGCGCGTAGAACGGGTAAATGACGCGCGGCAGGAAGGCGAGCGCGATGCCAAGGCCCCCGATCGCCACCTTGGCCGAGGTCATGTAGGCGAGCGGGCCGAGGCCGGTGAGCCGCCGCCGAGCCCGGATCGGGGAGATCACGTGCCACCAGTAGAGCGTGCCCGCGATCGCGAACGACAGGTGCTCGCAGGCGTGGATCCACTCGTGGTGCAGCGCGAGGTCGTAGGCGGCGGGGACGTGCCAGGCGTACATCGCCCCGATGTAGGCGAGCACCGCGAAGATCGGACTGCCGAAGACGCCGGCGCGGCGCTCGAGCGTCTGGACCTTGCGGGTCACCGGCCGCAGCAGCACCTTGTTGAGGCTGAGGATCATCGTGATCGGCACCAGGTCGAGCAGGATCAGGTGCTGGACCATGTGCATCACCAGCAGGTCCTGGTCGCCGAGCGAGTCGATGGGGGAGAGCAGGGCGAGCACCACCAGCACCTGGGAGGTGATGAACAACGACAGGCGGCCGTAGCCGGGCGCGTGGGAGGAGCCGCTCGCGCGGGCGCGCCGCCAGCCGAGCCCGTAGAGCACGCACAGAATGAGCACGCCGATCACGACGGTCGGCTCGACGCTCCACTGGTAGAGCGGCGCGGGGTTGTGGCCCGAGCCGGTCGAGGTGATCCCGGTGAGCGCGAAGGGGAGCATCGACCAGACATTCTGCCGGTCGACGGCGGCCGATGCGACGAGTACGATTCCGATGGTCACAGACAGCTCCCACGGAGGTCAGTCGATGCGAATCGATGTCAAGGGCCGCAACCTGTCCGTCACCGACGACGTGCGCGCACACGTCGAGAAGCGCTTCCGCACGGTCTCCCGGCAGGTCTCGGAGCTCGCGGAGCTCGAGGTCGAGGTCTACGAGGAGCGCAACCCCTCGATTCCCGACCGCGAGGTGGCGGAGGCGACGCTGCACCTCAAGGGCGTCACGCTGCGCGCTCGCGACGCCTCCCCGGAGCTCACGCGCTCCATCAACCTGTGTGCCGAGGAGCTCGCCCGCCAGGTGAAGCGCCATCGGGTCAAGCGCCGCAAGCGCCGCGAGGCCCGGGCCGCGGGCGCCCCCGGGCTCTCCTCGGCGGCCTCGTAGCGGTGCGTGGAGCGCGGAGGCGCGACCGCCTCCGCGCTACGCTTTCGCCATGTCCTTTTTGAACCGCGCGCTCCGCATCGGCGAGGCGAAGCAGTTCAGGTCCTACGAGCAGCGCGTCCGGCGGATCACCGCGTTCGAGGAGGAGGTCGGCCTCTACGACGACGCCGAGTTGCGCGAGGCGGCCGACGCACTCCGTGAGCGCGCTCGCGCCGGCGAATCGTTGGACGAACTGCTCTACGAATGTTTCGCCCTTGTCCGCGAGGCCGGCCGGCGGACGATGAACATGCGCCACTTCGACGTCCAGCTCGTCGGCGGCATGGTGCTCCACGACGGCGCCATCGCCGAGATGCGCACCGGTGAGGGCAAGACGCTCATGAGCACCCTGCCGGTCGTGCTCAACAGCCTACCCGGCCGCGGTGTGCACGTGGTCACCGTGAACGACTACCTCGCCCGGCGCGACGCACTGTGGATGACGCCGCTCTACGACGCGCTCGGAGTGAGCGTCGGCGTGCTGCAGACCCAGCAGCCGCCCGAGGAGAAGGCGGCCGCCTACGCCGCCGACGTCACCTACGGCACGAACTCCGAGTTCGGCTTCGACTACCTGCGCGACAACATGGCCAAGACGATCGAGGACAAGGTCCAGCATGGTGGGCGCGAGAAGGCCGACGACGGCTCCTCGCGCTACCACTACTTCGCCGTGGTCGACGAGGTCGACAACATCCTCATCGACGAGGCCCGCACGCCGCTGATCATCTCCGGTGCGCCCGAGCAGGCCGCCGACCTGTACGCCAAGTTCGCCCGCCTAGCGCCCAAGCTCGAGCCCGGTGAGATGCCCGAGGGCCTCGACCCGAAGGGCAAGAAGGAGTTCGTCGCCGAGTTCGACTACGAGTTCGACGAGAAGTACAAGACGGTGTCGGTGACCGAGCAGGGCGTGGCCAAGGCCGAGCGCTTCATGGGCATCGACCACCTCTACCGGGCCGAGAACGGCCACCTCGTCAACCACCTCATCCAGGCGCTCAAGGCGGAGGCGCTCTACCACCGCGGCAAGGACTACGAGGTGATCGACGGCGAGGTGAAGATCGTCGACGAGCACACCGGCCGCATCCTCGAGGGCCGGCGCTGGTCGGAGGGGCTGCACCAGGCGGTGGAGGCCAAGGAGGGCGTCCGAGTCCAGGAGGAGAACCAGACGCTCGCCACGATCACCCTGCAGAACTACTTCCGGATGTACGACAAGCTCGCCGGCATGACCGGCACGGCGCTCACCGAGGCGACCGAGTTCATGAAGATCTACGAGCTGCCGGTGGTGGAGGTCCCCACCAACCGCGAGATGATCCGCACCGATCAGAACGACCAGGTCTACAAGACCAAGGACGGCAAGTGGGCGGCGGTGGTCAACGAGATCGCCGCCCGTCACGAGGCCGGCCAGCCAGTGCTCGTGGGGACGATCTCGGTCGAGGTCTCCGAGATGCTCGGCCAGCGCCTCGACCAGCGCGGGATCCCGCACACCGTGCTCAACGCCAAGCCCGAGTTCGCCCAGCGCGAGGGTGAGACGATCGCCGAGGCGGGCTCCGCCGGCGCGGTGACGATCGCCACCAACATGGCCGGCCGCGGGGTCGACATCAAGCTCGGAGGCAACGCCGAGCACCTCGCCCAGACCGAGGTCACCAAGCTCGGCCTGCACCCGGGCGACCCCGACTACGAGGAGCACTACGCCACCGTGCTGCCGAGCATCGAGGCGCACGTGGAGGCCGAGCGCGAGCGGGTGCTCGAGCTCGGTGGGCTCTACATCCTCGGCACCGAGCGCCACGAGTCCCGGCGCATCGACAACCAGCTGCGCGGCCGCGCCGGGCGCCAGGGCGACCAGGGCGAGACGCGGTTCTTCCTCTCCGCCCAGGACGATCTTGTACGGCTGTTCGCCGGCGAGCGCATCTACAAGATCCTCGACAAGCTCGGCGCCACCGACGAGGAGGGCAACGAGGAGCCGATCGAGGCCGGGATGCTCTCCAAGCAGATCGAGAAGGCCCAGCGCAAGGTCGAGGAGACCTACTACCAGCAGCGCAAGCACACGCTCGAGTACGACGACGTGCTCAACCAGCAGCGGGAGGTCGTCTACACCTACCGCGACGAGGTGCTCGAGGGCCGCGACATGTCGGAGGCCGCGCGCGAGGAGATCGCCGGGCTCGTCGAACGCCTGGTGCTCGAGTACACCCCCGGCGACTTCGTCGAGGACTGGGACATCGAGGAGCTGGTGGCGCGCCTTGCGGAGGTGTTCACGCCGTCGAGCGAGTTCCTCGAGATCGACTTCGAGCGCCTCGACCGCGAGGAGCTCACCGACACCGTGCAGGACGAGGCGCTCGCCCGCTACGCCGCCCGCGAGGAGGAGCTCGGGCCCGAGCTGATGCGCGAGGTGGAGCGCTACCTGCTGCTCGAGATCATCGATCAGCGCTGGCAGGAGCACCTCTACGACATGGACTACCTGCAGCAGGGGATCCACCTGCGCGGGGCCGCCCAGCTCGACCCGCTCGTCGCTTACAAGAATGAGGCGTTCGATCTCTTCGAGGATCTGATGCACAGCGTGTGGTACGACTTCGCGCGCTTCGTCTACCACGTCCAGGTGACGGTCGAGGACGAGTCGGGCACCGGACCGCCGGCGCCCCCGCCGGTGCCGGTGCGCCCCAGCGCGAGCGCGAGCTCGGCGACCGGGGGCGGACGGGTGAGCTACTCAGGCGGCACCATGCAGTCGGGGGCGGCGGCGATGGCCGCCGCGGCCGCCGACGCCGGCCTCGGAGCGGGCCCGGGGGTGATCCCGGGCGTCTCCGGGATGGCCGCCGCGCCGGCGGGCGAGCTCTCCCCAGAGCTCACCGGCCCCGCGATGGCGCCCGTCCAGCAGCGAATCGTCGACGCGGACGAGCAGATCGGGCGCAACGATCCGTGCTGGTGCGGGTCGGGCAAGAAGTTCAAGAAGTGCCACGGCGCCTGAGGGCCGGGCATTCGGCTCACCGTCGGCCCGCTCACCGTCGGCCCG
>CAXTTD010000002.1:24789-34784 GCA_964246945.1 uncultured Solirubrobacteraceae bacterium
GCTCACCGTCGGCCCGCTCACCGTCGGCCCGTGTACTAACGTCTCGCGCGCGATGTCCACCGCTCCCACAGAGCCGCTGCCGCAGCGACTCGCCGCCGTCCGGCGCCAGCTCACGCTGCTGTCGGACTATCTTTGACCCGGCTGCGCTGAGTGAGCGCGCCGAGGCGCTCGAATCCGAGATGGGCTCCCCGGGCTTCTGGGACGACCAGGAGCACGCCACAAAGGTCTCCGCCGAGCACGCCCGGGCCACGCGTCGCCTCACCGAGTTCCGCGCGCTTGCGACCGACGCCGACGATCTCGACGCGTTCGCCGAGCTCGCCGAGGAGGACTCGGAGATGGCGTTGGAGCTCGAGGAGCAGTTCGCCTCGGTGCAGAGCCGTCTCGACGCCCTTGAGGAGCAGCGGCTGTTCAGCGGCACCTACGACGCCGGCGACGCGCTGGTCACCGTCAACGCGGGGGCGGGCGGCACCGACGCCCAGGACTGGGCGGAGATGGTGCTGCGGATGGAGATGCGCTGGGCGGAGAAGCGCGGCTTCGGGGTCGAGCTGCTCGAGGCCTCAGCGGGGGAGGAGGCCGGGGTCAAGTCCGCCACCTTCCGCGCCACCGGCGAGAACGCCTACGGCCTGTATGGCTCGGAGAAGGGCGTGCACCGGCTGGTGCGCCTGTCGCCGTTTGACTCGGCCAACCGCCGCCAGACGAGCTTCGCCGGGGTCGAGGTCTCCCCGGTGGTCGAGGAGTCCGAGGACGTCGAGCTCAGCGACGACGATCTCCAGATCGACACCTACCGGGCCAGCGGCGCCGGCGGCCAGCACGTGAACAAGACCGACTCGGCGATCCGGATCACCCACCGGCCGACGGGGATCGTCGTGCAGTGCCAGAACGAGCGCTCGCAGTCCTCCAACAAGGCGGAGGCGATGGCGGTGCTGCGCTCCAAGCTCGCCGAGCGGGCCGAGCGCGAGCGCCTTGCGGAGATCGCGCGAGAGCGGGGGGAGGCCCAGGACGTGAACTTCGGCTCTCAGATCCGCTCCTACGTGCTGCACCCCTACACAATGGTCAAGGATCACCGCACCGATGTCGAGATGGGCGACGTGAACCGTGTCCTCGATGGCGACCTCGACGGCTTCATTCGCGCCTATCTGCTGCAGTCCGCCGCCTAGATTCGAGGCCATGACCGAGATCGAGGACCAGAACCCCCGGGAGCCGAGCGATCCGCTGCTCGAGCCGCGGGACTCGCCGCGCCGGCCCCGGCCGCGGGAGCTGCCCACCGCGCCCTACCTGGAGGCGATCGTCTCCTACGGATTCCGCGGCTCGGTGCGCTTCCACGTGCCCGGCCACAAGGGCGGCCCGGGCGCCGACCCCGGCCTGCGCGCGGCGATCGGCGAGCGGGCCCTCGCCCTCGACATCTGCCAGGACATCGAGGGCATCGACGTCGGTCCCAAGCCGACCCCCTACGAGCGGGCCGAGGAGCTCGCCGCGGTCGCCTACGACGCGGGGTGCTGCTGGTTTCTCACCAACGGCGCCAGCCAGGGCAACCACGCGCTGATGCTCGCGCTGGCCAAGCCCCGCGACCATGTGCTCGTGCAGCGCAACTCGCACGCGTCGGTCGTCGACGGCCTGGTGCTGAGCGGCGGGCGGGCGAGCTTCGTCTCCCCCGAGTACCACGACGAGCTCGGTATGGCCCACGGGGTGACGCCGCAGGCGCTCGAGGCGGCCCTCACCCGCTCGCCGGAGATCGCCACCGTGTTCATCGTCTCGCCGACCTACTACGGGATGGCGGCCGACGTGCGCGGCTGCGCGGAGGTCGCCCACGCCCACGGAGCGGCGCTGGTGGTCGACTGCGCGTGGGGCTCGCACTTCGGCTTCCATCCCGGGCTGCCCGACTCGGCGCTGCACCTCGGCGCCGACGCTCAGCTCGCCTCCACCCACAAGATCGTCGGCTCGATGACCCAGTCGGCGATGCTGCTGGTCGCGCAGGACGGCCTCATCGACCCCGAGGAGATCTCGCGCTGTATCCGGCTGATGCGCTCGACGAGCCCCAACTCGCTGCTGCTCGCCTCCCTGGACTCGGCGCGCCGCCAGCTCGCCGCCCACGGAGAGGCGCTGCTCGACCGCACGCTCGCCGCGTCGTTCCGTGCCCGGGAGGCGATCGACGCCATCCCCGGGGTGACGATCGTCGGCGCGGAGCTCGTCGGGGAGCCGGGCGTCGCGGGCTGGGACCCGCTGCGGATCGTGATCGACGTCCGGGAGAGCGGCTGCAGCGGCTACGAGCTCGCTGCCGAGCTGCGCGCCGGGTTCGATATCTACATCGAGCTCGCCACCCACGCGACGATCGTGCTGGTGCTCGGCCTCGGCCAGCCGGTCGCGCCGCTCCAGCGCTTCGCTCACGACTTCGCGGAGTGCGTGCGGCGGATCGGGCGACCGGGAGAGGGGGGAGCGATCCTCACCCCTCCGGCGCCGACCGAATCCGAAGCGGTCGTCTCGATCCGCGACGCGTTCCTCGGCCGCGGCGAGGCGATCGCGGTCGACGACGCCGTCGGCCGGATCTCCTGCGAGTCGATCGCCGGCTATCCGCCCGGGGTGCCGACGCTGCTGCCCGGCGAGCGGGTAACCAGTGAGGTCGTCGCCTACCTGCGCGCGCTCACCGCCGCGGGCGCCCGCCTGCACGGCGCCGCCGATCCGAGCTTCGAGACGGTGCGGGTACTGGTCGATCGGGCGCCGGGAGGCGCAGCGAACGGGGGACCACCGGTGACGAGCGCCTGAGCGCGGGGGTTCAGCCGCGGGTGGGCAGGCCGGCGCGCTCGTCGAGCATCCGCGCCAGCAGGGCATGCTGTCGCTGGCCGTAAGCGGCGAGATCCCGCCGGTCTGAATCCGCGAGCCGGGCGAGGCCGGTGAGGAGCTGCTCGGCACAGGGCTGCCCGCCCTCGTCGAGCAGCGTTCGCAGGTGGGCGACCACCGGTCGGGTACCGCGGCGCTTGTTGCAGGCGCGGCAGGCGACGGCCAGGTTCTCGGGCGAGGTCCGTCCGCCGCGGGTACGGGGCACGAGGTGCTCGGCGGTGAGGTCGCTGCGCCACGGCTCCCGCCCGCACCACACGCACTGGGTGCCGTCGCGGTCGATGAGGGTCTCAAGGATCATGCTCGTCGGGACGTTAGCGGCGGGTCGGCGGGTTTCTGGTGCACGGATCACACTTATCTGGACCAACGTTGCAGACCCCCGGGAGCTTGCGCGCCGGCCGCCGCGACGCTCAGCGCGTCGTGGGGGAGCTGAGCGGCTGGCTGTCGGCGAACAGCAGCAGGCCGTGCTCGGCGACGGCGCGGATCGTCGGGGCGCTCTGACGCCGGCGCTCGTACTCGCTGGCGGTGAAGCAGTGAATGTCCGCGTCCCCACCCATCTCGAGGCCATCCCACAGGGCGCTTGCCTGATGCACCCGATCAAGCCACGGCAGGCCGTCGAAGCCCTCGGAGACGAGCACGACCACGAACTCCGGGCCGCGGTCCTCGCCGGCGGCCTCCCGCCCGGGAAGGATGTCGGCGACGCGGGCGCCGCCGAGCATCGCCAGCGCCAGCGGCCAGCGATCCCCGATCCGGCTCAGGTAGCGCTGGAGCTCACGCACATTCGGCGCTCGATCGGTCCGCATCGGCGCGATTGTCGACCAATAGCGCCCCGTTTGGCAAATTCGATTTGCCACACGGGATACTGGCCGGCGGTGTTCAATACCCGGCGATCGAGCCGACCATCCGGCCCTCCATGGCGAAGCCGGTCCCGTTGTCGGGTCCGTCGATGAAGATCCCAAACGCGAGCTCCTGACCGCTGCGGGTCCGGCAGTAGCCGGCCAGGTTGGTGACGTAGTTCAGCGACCCGGTCTTGGCCAGGCAGCGACCCTGGGCGGGGGTCTTGGCGCCGATCCCCTGGACCGTCCCGTTCACGCCGGTGCGCGGCAGCGTGGCCGCCAGCTCCCGGCCGGTGGAGGTCGGCCAGATGTCGCGCAGGAGCTCGACGATCTGCAGCGGCGAGGTCCGATCCGCGCGGCCAAGCCCCGACCCGTCGAGGATCCCGGGGTGCAGGCCGTAGTCGCCGGCGATCGTGTGCCCGATCACCGCGGCACCGCTCGAGATCGACCCGCCGTGGCCGAACAGGACGCCGAGCTGCTTGGCGAACAGCTCGGCGAAGAAATCGTCGGAGGGGACGTTCATGAGGCGCAGCATCACCGACACGGTCGGCGAGGCGACCGAGGCCAGCAGGTCGGCGTCCGGGGGGGTCCGGTGACTCACCCGCCCCGCGGTGACGGCGATCCGCGAGCCGCGCATGGTGAGCGCGGTCTCGTGGGCGGCGAACGTCGCCGGGGTGTAGTGGGGCAGCGTGGTTCCGTGGTCATAGGTGAGCGCCGAGAGCTGGCCGCCGAGATCCGGGATGTCGGGTCGGTAGTGGGTGATCAGCGCGCCGCGGCGGTTGTCGAACAGTGACTCGTCGGCATACAGGCGGCCGGTGACGCGGTGGATCCCCCGGCGCCGGAGCTCGGCGACGAGCGTCGAGACGTCGGCGCCGTGGCCGTGGTTCCACACCGCGTTGAAGCCCGCCTCGCCGAACGTGGGGTCACCGCCGCCGCGCAGGTACAGGTTGCCGTGCCACACCCCGCGGCGCTCGAACCCGGTGCCAAGGATCGCGGTGTGCAGGCGGGCGTCGGGGCCGAGGCGGTCGAGCACTGCAGTCGAGGTCCACAGCTTCTCCACCGATGCCGGGGGCCGGCTGACGCCTGCCCGCAGCGCGAACAGCTCGCGGTCGCTGGTCATGTCGTATACGAGGGCTCCCGAGTGCGGGCCGGCAGCGCGCAGGACCGCGTCGAGGCGGCGCCGCAGCCGGCGCTCGCCCGGTCCGGTGGCCGGCGGCGCGGTCGCGGGCAGTGTGCGGTAGGCGGGAGGGCTCGCCGTCGGCGTCGTGGACGTCGCAGCGGCACCGTGGTGCGAGTGGCCGCGCACGAGCGGATCGCGCCGCGCTGCGGCGACCGCCCCGTCGTTCGCGCTGGTATGGCTGAGGGAGCCGCCGAGGGCGAGGATCAGTGCGGCGACGGCGACGAGGAACGCGCCGCCGCCCAGCAGCCGGCGCCACACGCCACTACGCCGCCGCGAGCTCCTGCACGGTGTGCGGGCCCACGCAGGCGAGCGAGAGCTCGTCGGCGATCCCCGCCGCGACCGTGCGAACCTCGTCGTAGGTGACCTCGTCGAGACGGTCGATGGCCGCGTCGGGGTCGACTGGCTCGTCGTAGACGATCGTCTGCTGAGCGGCATAGCGGGCGACCGCTCCCGAGTTCTCGAAGCCGATCGCCCGAGCGCCGGCGGCGAACGCGCGCGCCCGCTCCACCTCGGCCTCGGTTGGGCCGGTCTCGCGCAGCTCGGAGACGATGTCGCGCATCCGTCGGTAGGCCTCCAGGCACTTGCTCGAGTCGAGCCCCGCCGACAGCTGCAGGATCGGCACGTCGGAGTAGGCGTGGGGGAAGGCGCTGACCGAGTAGGCGAGGCCGCGCTGCTCGCGGATCTCGTCGAACAGCCGCGAGCCCATCGAGCCGCCCAGCAACGTTGAGTAGATGACCATCGCCGAGCGCTGCCGCGGGTCGGAGACGTCGATCTGCGGCCGGTAGGACATGCGCAGGTGCGACTGCTTGGAATCGCGCTCGGTGACCAGCGTGCGCGGCTGCTGGGCCGGCGCGGGCGCGTAGGCGCCGGGCGCCGGCGCGGGCGCGAAGCGCTCGAACAGCTCCGCGAACTCCGTGGGATCCCCGAGCGAGTGCAAATTGCCCACGACGAACGCGGCCCCGCGCTCCGGTGCCCAGCGACGCTCGCGAAAGGCGACGATGCCCGCCCGGCTGAAGCTCTCGATGTGCTGCGCGGGGCCGAGCACCGGTCGTCCGAGCGGATGCTCGCCGAATACCGCGCGGTCGATGAGGTGCTCGGCCATCACCGCCGGCTGGTCGTCGGCGCGGGCGATCTCCTGGACCACCACGCCGCGCTCGCGGTCAAGCTCGTCGGCGTCGATGCGGGGGCGGGCGACGAAGTCGGTGAGCAGGTCGGCGGCCTCGCGGGCGCGCTCGGCGCGGGCGGTGATGTGGAAGGCGACGAGGTCGTGGCTCGTGTAGGCGTTGAGCACGGCGCCGATCCGCTCGGCGCCCTCGTTGACGTCGCGGTAGTGGGGGAACTTCTCGCCGCCCTTGAACACGAGGTGCTCGAGGAAGTGGGCCATCCCGTTCTCGGCCTCGTGCTCGGTCCGAGCCCCGGCGTCGAAGGCGGTGAGGATGGTCACCGAGCGCGTGCCCTCGACGGGCACGCGGTACAGACGCAGGCCGTTGCGCAGCGTCGTGAGCTCGACGGTGGACACTGGGCGACACGGTAGCGCCCCGGGGGCCACGGTGCGCGGGCCCGCCTCGCGCGCGGGGGGACTGTGGTCTGGCCGTCGGGCGGTGCAAATCCCGTTGCAGGCAGGGGAATCTCACCACGGCGCGGGGAGGCGGCCGCTACGCTCCGGCGACCTCATGGCCACCGTGAAACGACATAGCGAGTCCGGATCCCGCACCCCGTCGGCGACCCGGCGCGCTGCGCCCAGCCCGGCCCCCGTCGCGCGCTCCAGCCGCACCGTGATCGAGTTCCGCTCGGTCTCCAAGCGGTACGCCGGCGACACCGGTCTCGACCGAGCGACGTTCTCGGTGCAGGCCGGCGAGTTCGTGTTCCTGGTCGGCGCGACCGGCTCGGGCAAGTCGACGATGATGCGGCTGCTCATCAAGGAGCTCGAGCCGACGGGCGGGACGATCCGCGTCGCCGGCCACGACCTCGCCGAGATCTCCCGGCGCAAGGTCCCGTACTTCCGGCGCAACGTCGGCGTCGTCTTCCAGGACTACAAGCTGCTGCCCAACCGCACGGTGTACGACAACGTCGCCTACGCGCTGCAGGTCACCGGCGGCACCCGCCGGGAGATCCGCGCCAAGGTGCCGGACATCTTGCGGCTCACCGGGCTCTCCACGAAGCTGCACAACCTGCCCGACCAGCTCTCCGGTGGGGAGCAGCAACGCGTCTCAATCGCTCGCGCGTTCGTCAACCACCCGCCGCTGCTGCTTGCCGACGAGCCGACCGGGAACCTCGATCCCGACACCTCGATCGACATCATGCGGCTGCTCTACCGCATCAACCGCACCGGGACGACCGTGCTCGTGGCCAGCCACGACCAGCACATGGTCGACCGCATGCGCCGCCGCGTGCTCGAGCTGCGCGAGGGCCGCATCGTCCGTGACGAGGCCGCTGGGCGCTACACGCGCGACGAGACCACGCGCGACCTCGCCCAGCGCCTGCGCGCCCCGTCGACCCCGCCGCCCGGCGTCGCGTAGCGGGACGGCGATGAAGGTCGGCTTCTTCCTGCGCGAGGCGCTGCGCGCGGTGCGGCGCAACCCGGCACCGGCATTCGCGGCGCTCGCGACGGTGCTCGTCACGATGCTCGTGCTCGGCGTGTTCATCCCAATCGTGCAGGCGACCAACGGCGCGGCCAACACCGTCCGCGGGCGCGTGCAGGTCAACGTGTACATGAAGACCGATGCGACCCGGGCCGACGAGGCGCGGGTGCGCCGGGAGATCCTCGCCATCCCGCACGTGGGGCGAGTGAGCTTCGTGCCCAAGGCGGTTGCCCTCGCCGAGCAGAAGAAGGCTGACCCGCAGGCCTACACGCTGCTTGGATCCAACCCGCTGCCCGACACCTACCAGGTGTTTCCCTCCAAGCCCCAGTACGTGCTCGCCGTACACGACGCGCTCGCGGGCGGCGGGACCGGTTCTGCGAACGGGGGCGCCGGCGTGCTCGACTCCTCGATCGCGAACGTGTCGAACAAGACCACCGACACGCGCCGGATCCTGCAGGTGACGAACCTGGTGACGATCACCGCCGCGGCGCTCACCGTCCTGCTCGCGATCGCCTCGGTGCTGCTGATCGCCAATACGATCCGCCTGTCGCTGTACTCGCGACGGCGCGAGGTCGAGGTGATGAAGCTCGTCGGGGCGACCGACTGGTTCATCCGCTGGCCGTTCATGATCGAGGGCACGATCGTCGGCGCCGCCGGCGCGGTGCTCGCGCTCGTCGTGCTCGGCGCCGCCAAGGTGCTCCTGCTCGACCCGCTCGCGCACTCCTGGACGTTGATCGCGGCTCCTCACACGATCCCGTTCCTCGCACTCGTGCTCGTGCTGCTCGGTGCCGGGGTACTCGTCTCGGCGCTCGGCTCGGGCCTCTCGCTGCGCCGCTTCCTGCGCGTCTGAGCCTCCACGCAAGCGGCGGATCCGCCGCCCGCGACGGCTACCCTGGCGACGTATGTTTGAGGCCCCGCCACGACCTCGGCCTCTGCGCAGGGTCGCGCTCGGACTAGGCGTCGTCGTGCTGCTCGCGGTGGGTCTGTGGTTCGGCGGGCACCCGAGCTGGCTGCCCTCGCCGCTGCGCTCGACGTTCGTCTCGCAGAGCGCCAACCAGAAGCTCGAGAACCAGGTCTACGGGCTGCTCACCAAGGACTACTACCGGCGGCTGAACCGCACCGCGCTCGTCAACGACGGGCTGTCGGGTGCGGTGGCGAGCCTCGACGATCAGTATTCCCACTACTACGACCCGACCAACTACCGGGCGTTCCAGAACACGGTCACCGACCCGAAGGACGACGGCGGGATCGGGGTCGGCATCGACGGACTCGACCACGGTCTGGTCATCTCCGAGGTGTATCCGGGGACGCCCGCCGCGCACGCGGGCCTCGTCGCCGGGGACGTGATCGTGCGGGCGGGCGGGGTGTCGCTCGCCGGCCGCAACGAGAAGTTCGCCGCCAATCACATCCGCGGGCCCGCGGGCAGCGACGTGAAGCTCGTCGTCCGCCACGGTCGCACGATGCGCACGGTGCGAGTCGAGCGGACCAACATCACCGTGCCCGTCGCCTCGAGCATGCTGCTGCACTACCACGGCGTGAAGGTCGGCTACGTCGACCTCACCATGTTCGCCCAGAACGCCGGCGCCGAGGTTCGCTCCCAGGTCGACACGATGCGCCGGGACGGCGCCCAGGCGCTCATCCTCGACCTGCGCGACAACGGCGGGGGGCTGGTCGAGCAGGCTGTGGCCACCGCGTCGATCTTCATCCCCAACGGGACGATCGTCTCCACCGCCGGCCGCTCGATCGCCCGCCAGGTGTACTTCGCGACCGGCCATGCGATCCCCACCTCGATCCCGCTGGTGGTGCTCGCGAACCGGGACACCGCCTCCTCGGCGGAGATCGTCACCGGCGCGCTGAAGGTCCGCGGGCGGGCGACGGTCGTCGGCACCAACACCTACGGCAAGGGTGTCTTCCAGGAGATCGACCCGCTGCGCAACGGCGGCGCGCTCGACTTCACCGTCGGTCACTACTACCTGCCCAACGGCGAGAACCTCGGTGGGGCCAAGGGCGTCAGCCGCGGTCCCGGCATCGTCCCCAACGTGCGCGTCGGCGGCAGTCTCGCCCAACAGTTGTCGGTCGCCGAGCGCGTCGCCGCGGCGAAGGTCCGGTCCTGAGCGAGCCCGCGGACGGGGACTCGCGCGGGGCCTCGCGCGTCGCCGTCCTCGCCCGCCAGGGGAAGTTCCTCGTCGCCGAGCCGTTCTTCGGTCCCGGCCCGCGCCCGGTGGTGAGCCGCGATAGCCGCTACGCGGTCGGCGACCTCGTCCTGCTCGGGGAGGAGCGCGGTGGCCGGCGCGGCGGACGGGTGCGGGTGACGCGCCGGCTCGGGCGCCCCGACGTCGCGCGCGACGTGATCGCGGCGCTCATGATCGATCGCGGCCTGCCGCCGGGGTTCGACGCCGCGGTGGAGCGCTTCGCGCGGGAAGCGGCGCACGCGGAGCTCTCGCTGGACGGGCGGCGCGACCTGCGCTCGCTGGCCACGTTCACCATCGACCCGGCGAGCGCCCGTGACTTCGACGACGCGATCTCCGCGGAGGCGCTGGGGGGCGGTGCGAGTGGTGCGGGTGG
>CAXTTD010000003.1:0-25924 GCA_964246945.1 uncultured Solirubrobacteraceae bacterium
GGCCCGCACCGGCAGCGGGCTCGTGCTCGTCTCCGTCGGCGGTATCGAGACCGCCGACGCCGCGCTGGCGCGGATCCGAGCGGGGGCGCCCCTCGTGCAGGCCTACACCGGGTTCGTGTACGGCGGTCCGCGATGGCCGGGGGAGATGAACCGCGGCCTCGCAGCGCGGGTGCGGGCCCTCGGCGTGGACTCGGTCACCGAGCTCGTGGGCACCGAACCCGCACCCTGATACATCCGTCCACGAGCTCCCAGCTTTTGCACGGGCTGACGGGGTGCGGATCGGGCTAAACCTTTTTCCGGGTTGTGGGATCGGCGCGGGCGTCCGATTTTCGAAGTGTGACCCTGTGCTCGATCCTCCTCGCGCGGAGCTGCCGGCTCCCCGCCGCCCTCGCACTGCTCGCCGGCCTGCTCGGTGTCCTGTGGCTCACCGCCGCCCCCGCCCGCGCCGCGAGCGCCCCCGGTGAGGTGTACCTCAGCCAGACCCAGTACGTCGCCCACGAGAACCAGGGCGAGCTCGCGATCACCATCGAGCGCACCAACGACTCGGAGGGCGAGCAGATCCGCTACGGGGTCCGCCACATGGACGCGATCCCGGGGGTCGACCTCGACACGGTGGGCAACACCTTCGTCTACATGCAGCCCGGCCAGTCGAGCTACACCTTCGACGTGAAGATCATCGACCGTGGGATCAACGCCGGCCCGGTGTGGGCCGACGCCTACATCTTCGGCTCCGACCCCGAGGCCCTGGCCGACGCCACGGGCAAGGTCTACGCCCACGGGCCGGTGAATTCCAAGATCAAGATCCTGCGTGACGACGGCCTGGAGCCGCGCGACCCGCTCGACCTGCTCGGCTTCAGCGACACACTCGACTCCGCCCAGAGCGCGCCCGCCACCGGCGGCCCGCTCGCACAGGCGCCGTTCTGGATCCAGGGCGGGGGCTCCGCCGCCGGCAAGGCGGCCCGGCACTACGCCCACAGCCGGCCGGCCTGGGCGCACGCGCTGGACTTCATCGCCAGCCAGCCCGGCGTGCATCGCTTCTGGTTCTGGAACACCCCGGCCAACCCGGCGCACACGGTCGCGCGCTTCCTCGAGAGCGCTGAGCGCCGCCACCCCGACACGGTGATCCAGCTCTCCACCTACTCGCTGGTGCACCGCCACTGCGCCGAGGACTCGAGCTCCCCGGCGTTCATGAAGCGCTACGCCGCCTGGATCAAGGGGCTTGCCGCGGGCATCGGCAACTTTCACGTCGTGATGTACCTCGAGCTCGACTCGTTGATCACCACCCAGTGCATGGCCCACACCCCCTACAAGCTCCGCGATCGCCTCGCCGAGCTGCGCGGGGCGGTGCAGACGCTCGAGACGCTGCCCCACACCGCCGTCTACATCGACGCCGGCGCGGCCGACGCCGTCGGCTGGCGGCGTGACGCGTGGCTGCTGCGCCAGGCCGACGTCGAGGACGCCCAGGGGTTCTTCGTGAACTCGACCCACTTCGACTGGACGACCAAGGAGGTCGCCTACGGGCAGAAGATCGCCCAGCGGCTCGGAGGCGTGCACTTCATCGTGAACACCGGCGAGAACGGACAGGGCCCGCTCGCCCCCGTCTCCCGCAGGCTCAACGGCAACGAGGAGCTCTGCAACCCGGCCGGTCGCGGCCTGGGTCCCGAGTCGGTGCAGACGGGCTACAAGTACGTCGACGGGTTCATGTGGTTCGACAACCCGGGCGGCTCAGGCGGCGACGGGCCGGGATGCGGCGCCGGCGCGCCGCCGACCGCGGAGTTCTGGGCGAAGTACGCGGTCGGCCTCGAGCGCCGGGCGAACTTCTCGGTCACCGGCCCCCGCGAGCACCTGCTGCGGGACGGGCCCTACGTGCCCTACGACGCTGCGGTCGCGCCCGAGCGCAGCCACTCCGCGCTGCTGCGCCACAACCGCGTGTAGGCGACGCGGCGCCGCTCACCCGGCGGTCGGTCGGATCTCGAGCGGAGCGCTCACGCCGGGAGTGTGTCCACTCACGCTTGCCCGGGAGCGTGCGGGTAGCTCATCGCCATGACTTCCTCACTTCTCTCCCCCGTCACCGTTGGTGGACTCGAGCTCCCCAACCGCATCGTGATGGCGCCGATGACCCGCAGCCGCTCCGACGACGACGGCCTCGTCCCCCGGTTCGCGGCCGATTACTACGCCCAGCGGGCCGACGCCGGCCTCGTCATCAGCGAGGCGACCAACATCTCGCCCCAGGCGGTCGGCTACGCCCTCACCCCCGGCATCTGGTCCGCGGAGCAGGTGCAGGCGTGGACGCCGGTCACCGAGGCGGTCCACGCCGCCGGCGGGCGCTTCTTCCTGCAGCTGTGGCACACCGGGCGGATCTCGCACCCCGACCTGCACGACGGTGAGCTCCCGGTCGCCCCCTCGGCGATCCGACCCGAGGGCCAGGCGTTCACCCGGGACGGGATGAAGGATCACGTCGAGCCGCGCGCGCTCGACACCGACGAGATCCCGCTGATCGTCGAGGACTATCGCCGAGCGGCGGAGAACGCGAGGGCGGCCGGCTTCGACGGCGTCGAGGTCCACTCGGCGAACAACTACCTCCTCGAGCAGTTCGTTCGCGACAGCACCAACCGGCGCGGGGACGCGTACGGTGGCGCGATCGAGAACCGGCTGCGGCTGCCGCTCGCGGCCGTCGACGCGGCGGTCGAGGTGTGGGGTCCCGAGCGGGTCGGCATCCGCCTCTCGCCGGCCACCACCCAGCCGGGCGGAACGCCGCTGGACTCCGCGGTGATGGACACCTACGGCACCTATCTCGACGCCTTGAGCGAACGTCGCCTCGCGTATACGCATTTCATCGAGGGCGTCACCTACACCACCCACGAGTCCCCCGACGAGGTCGACTTCGCGGAGCTGCGTCGCCGCGCTCCCGGCGCCTACATCGGCAACAACGAGCTGACCGTGGCCGACGCCGAGCGGATGGTGGACGACGGCGAGGCCGACCTCATCTCGTTCGCCCGCGCCTACATCGCCAACCCCGACCTCGTGCAGCGCATCCGGGACGGCGCCCCCCTGGCCGAGGCTCCCCAGGAGTACTGGTACGGCGGGGACTCCACCGGCTATTCGGACTGGCCGACGATGGACCGCGCGGCCGCCCTGCGCTGAGCGATCGCGCTCGACGCCCGGACCACGACCTTGGTCTGGTCCGGATGCGTCGACCCTCACCATCGCTCATCTTCGCGCTCCATGCCGACTCGGTAGTTCCCACGGGATCGCCACCCGGGCCCTCAAGTCCGTGGGAACCTCGGCCGAGATGCCGGGTGCAGGACGCGACCGCCGCCCGGTAGGCGGCACATCCATCTCAAAGGACGGAACGTCATGTATCGACGCGCGCCCGGGGCCCTGCCCCGCATCCGTACCGCCCCCCGGGGGTCGCGACTCGGCCCGCTCGTGACGACGCGCGCCTACACCGCCGAGCGCACTCGACGCGAGCGCCTCGAGTTCCTCTACGGCACCGCACTCACGCTGTCGGGAACCGGCGAGACCGGCGCGGCGCTGGAACGGATGCTCGCGCAGGCGCTCCCGGTGTTCGCCGCCGGCGCCGCCGAGCTCGTGTTCCTCTCGCCCACCGGCGAGCAGGCGCTGCGTTCCACCGTTCACCCCGAGGGGCCGGCGACCCGCCTGGAACCGGTCGACGCGACCCTCGCCGCCCGCCTGCGCGAGTCGCTCGCCGGGGCGCCGACATCCTCGCCCAGCGCCGCGATCACCGATCCGTGGCTCGCCGCGCATCTGCGCTCACGGGGGGTCGGCGACGGCATGTTCGCGGTCCTCGCCGGCGAACCCGCCCCGATCGGAGCGATCATGATCGGCGGCCGGCGAGGACGCAGCGATGCCCTCGGGCCGGCGGATCTCGCGCTGTTCACCGCGCTCGCCGCGAACACGGCCGCCGCGCTGCGCACCGATCAGACCGTCTGGCAGATGCGCAAGCTGCGGGATGACCTCGAGCACCAAGCCGCCCACGACCCGCTCACCGACCTCATCAACCGCACCCGCTACGCCTCCCGACTCACCGAGACGCTGGCCGCCGGACCCCGGGAGGCGGCGGTGATCCTGCTCGACGTCGACGACTTCAAGCGGGTGAACGACACCCTCGGTCAGGCGGCAGGCGACGAGCTGCTGGTGGCGATCGCGGGCCGCCTGCGCGCGTGCGGGCGCCCGGGCCACACGCTCGCCCGCCTCGGCGCCGACGAGTTCGCGGTGCTCGTCGGCGGCGGAGGCGCGGAATCCGCGGCGGTCGAGCTCGCCGGGCTCCTCGACACCCGCCTGCGGCAGCGTTTCTCGGTGGCCGGCGGACCACTGGCGGTACGGGTGAGCATCGGCGTCGCGGTCGGAGCCGGGCGTCGGGTGAGCAGCGAGGAGCTCCTGCGCAACGCGGACCTCGCAATGCAGCGCGCCAAGCAGGCGCAGGCGCCGGGGTACGAGCTCTTCGCAACCGGGACCGACGGCGTTGAGCAGCGCCATCACGGTGTGCGCCAGCGGCTGCGCGACGCCGCCCGGCGCGCCGACTTCAAGGTCCACTACCAGCCGATCGTCGACCTCGGCAGCGGCGCCGTCGCCGCCCGCGAGGCGCTCGTGCGCTGGCAGGACGGACCCCGCGGTCCGGTACATCCGGCGTCATTCATCCCGATCGCCGAGGAGATGGGCGTGATCGTCGACATCGGCCGCCAGGTGCTGCGCCGAGCGTGCGTCGACGCGCAGGGATGGCGCGAGCAGCACACCGGCACCCCGGCGGTCCACGTGAACCTCTCGCCGGTCGAGGTCCGGGATCCCGACTTCCTCACCGGCGTCTCGGACGCGCTCTCACACAGCGGCCTCGACCCGCAGCGGCTCGTGCTGGAGATCACCGAGCGCGTCGTGCTGAGCGATCCCCCCCGGGCGATCGTCATCCTCGAACAGCTGCGCGACCTCGGCGTCCGCGTCGCGCTCGACGACTTCGGCACCGGCTATTCCTCACTCAGCCACCTGCGCTGGCTGCCGCTCGACACGTTGAAGATCGGCCAGACGTTCGTGGGCGAGATCGAGCAGAGCGGTTCGAGCCGCCCGTTCCTGCGGATGATCCTGGAGCTCGCGACGAGCCTCGGGCTCCAGGTCGTCGCCGAGGGGATCGAGACACGGGCGCAGCTGCGCGTGCTGCGGGGCCTCGGCTGCGGCTTCGGGCAGGGGTTCTACCTCGGCTCCCCGGCCGCCTGGGCGGGGCCTGCGTTCCCCGCCGACGAGCTCGAGCTGCGACTCGAGTCCTCGACCGTCTGAGGCTCCCCCGGCGATCGCGCGGCGGGGGCCGCCCGCTGGGGATTCCGGGTTGCGCGGTCGGCGCTGCGAGGCGTAGCGTGGCCGTCACGATGTACCCCGGCGCCCACCCTCGCGACCGTCCCGCCCAGATCATGGGCACGTCAGGGGCGCGACGCAGCTTTGGCGAGCTTCACGCCGCCGCGCGGCGTTACGCGGGCGTGTTCCGCGCCTGCGGCCTGCATCCCGGCGACGCGGTCGCGCTGTGCGCCGAGAACCACCCCGAGTATCTCTCGATCCTATGGGGCGCCCACTACGCGGGACTGCTCTACACGGCGATCTCGAGTCGCCTGGGCGCCGAGGAGCTCGCCTACATCGTCGAGGACTGCGGCGCGCGGGTGTGCATCCTCTCCGCGCAGCGCGCGTCGCTCGCCGCGCGGGTCGCCGAGCTCACCCCGGGGGTCCGGCACCGCTTTTCGCTCGGGGACGAGATGCCGGGCTGGCCGGACCTCGTCGCCGCCGCTGCGGGCGCCGATCCATTCGCCGTCGATCCCGACGGACCGAGCGGTCGCGACATGCTCTACTCCTCGGGGACCACCGGGCTCCCCAAGGGCATCCGGCCGCGCGACCTCACCGCCTCGCTCGCCGATCCGCACCTCATCACCCCGATCCTGCAGGGCCTGCTGAACGCCGGGGAGCGCGACGTCTACCTCTCCCCCGCGCCGCTCTGCCACGCCGCGCCGGTGCGCTTCTGCATGGCGATGCAGCAGCTCGGCGCCACCGTGGTGGTGATGGAGCGCTTCACGCCCGGCGAGGCGCTCGCGTTGATCGAGCGCCACGGGATCACGCTGTCGCAGATGGTGCCGACGATGTTCGTACGTCTGCTGCGCATGGACGCGGGCGAGCGCGAGGCCTACGACCGCTCGACGCTGCGCGGCGTCGTCCACGCCGGCGCGCCCTGCCCGCCCCAGGTCAAACGCGAGATGATCCAGTGGCTGGGCCCGATCCTCCACGAGTACTACAGCTCGACCGAGGCCTCCGGGCTCACCTGGATCACCTCCGAGGAGTGGCTCGCGCATCCCGGCAGCGTCGGCCGAGCGCTGCTCGGCGCCCCGCACATCGTCGACGCGGACACCGGCACGGAGCTCGGCGTCGGCGAGACCGGCCTCGTGTTCTTCTCCGACGGGCCGGACTTCGCCTACCACAACGACCCCGAGAAGACCCGGAGCGCCCACGATCACCGGGGGTGGTCGACGGTCGGCGATGTCGGCCACCTCGACCCCGATGGCTTCCTGTACCTCACCGACCGCCTCTCGTTCACGATCATCACCGGAGGGGTCAACGTCTATCCGCAGGAAGCCGAGAACGTCCTGCAGTCCCACCCGGCGGTGATCGACGCCGCCGTCTTCGGGGTGCCCGACGCGGAGTTCGGCGAGCGGGTGCACGCCGTGGTCCAACCGGTGGCGATGCCGGCTGACGAGCTCGCCGTCGACGCGCTCGCCGCAGCGCTCATCGACGCCTGCCGCGCCCGGCTCGCGGACGTGAAGTGCCCCCGCTCGCTCGAGCTCCGGGCGACGCTGCCCAGGCACGAGACGGGCAAGCTCTACAAGCGGCTGCTGCGCGCGGAGTTTCCGGCGGCGGCGGGGCGGTCCTAGCCACGGCGTGGCGTCTGCGCAGACGCGCGCGTCGCTCCGGAGATAAATCGGACCATCGGTCCGTTTGTATGGTAGGTTGCCACGCACTCGTCGCCCTCGACCAAAGGACATCGCATGTCATCCATCGCCGAGCCTGACGTTCCGACCGCTCTCCTGGCGGGAACCTGGGCCGTCGA
Source organism: uncultured Solirubrobacteraceae bacterium (assembly GCA_964246945.1). Classification (GTDB taxonomy): domain Bacteria; phylum Actinomycetota; class Thermoleophilia; order Solirubrobacterales; family Solirubrobacteraceae; genus Palsa-465. The sequence goes on from CAXTTD010000003.1 coordinate 7,097, forward strand.
TTCCGCCCAGAGCACGCTCCGGTTCCTCGCCCGCGGCATGTTCGGACTCGCCAAGGTCACCGGTCACTTCGAGCGCTACACCGGTGAGCTCGCCGTCGAGCAGACCGGCGTGCAGGGTGAGCTGCGCATCGAAGCCGCCTCCCTCACCACGGGCAACGCGAAACGCGACACCCACCTGCGCTCACCGGACTTCTTCGACGTCGAGCACCACCCGACCCTCAGCTTCACCGTGCTCGAGATCCACCCGCGGAGTGACGGCCACGAGCTCATCGGCGAGCTCGTCATCCGCGACAGCCGCGTGCGGATGAGCGCGCCGCTCGAGGTGGAGCGCCGCAGCCCGGACGAGCTGCGGCTGCGGACCGCATTCACGGTGGATCGCGCTCAGGCGGGCGTCGGGTGGAGCAAGCTCGGGATGATCCGGGGCGACGCCGCGCTGGACGGCGAAGTGGTCGTTCGGCTCCGGGCGCCGCGGTAGGCACCGGCCGCCCGGTCGATGCCGGTCGGCCGTCTGCCGGCGTAGACGAGCACCTCACCGCGACGCTGACCGAGATCGCGAACCATGCAGCGCCGGGACGTCGATCACCGCGCGTGGGGATGGCTCTCTTACACTCGCCGCTCCCGTGCCGCCAGCTTCCGCCAGCCACGCTGGTCGCGTCCTCCTGCTCGGCGAGCCCGGTCCGTTGAGCGAAGCGCTCATCCGCCGCCTGCATGCGGCCGGACGACCCGCGCACACGGCCACGGCACTCAGCGACGCCGAGGTCAAGGAGGTGCTTGAGCAGGCCGACTGGACCGCGGCGGCGATCGTCACGCGTGACGACGCGCTCGCCCTGCGCCTCACTCTGCTGTGCGCCCACGTGCGACCTGAGCTGCCGCTGTGGGCGACGCTGTTCGATCGTACGACCGTCGCCCAGCTGCGCGCGGCGGTGCCGACGGCGAGGATCCACTCGCCGGCCGAGCGGGCCGCGGAGGCGCTCGCCGACGCCTGTCTCGCCGCCGGGGTGAGACCCCGCCCGCGCTGGACGGCCGGAATCCGTCTCGTCGACGACGCGCTGCGCCTGCTGGTCGCAGCGGGCAGCGGACTGGTGACGATCTTCGTCGTGCAGATCGTCATCTCGCTGATCACCCTCCACGAAGGCGCCGTCGACGCGGTCTTCTTCAGCGCCCGCACGCTGGCGACGGTCGCCGACTCGCCCCGCACCGACACGGCGGCGACGTGGTTCAAGATCGTGGCGACGCTCGACACCCTGCTGGCGGTGGGCCTGCTCGCACTGTTCACCGCCGGGCTTGTGCGGGTCGCCAGCCGGCTGAGGTTGACGACGCTGTTCGGTCGCCGCTCCGCGCCGGCGCGCGCGCACGTGATCATCGTCGGCTTCGGGCAGGTGGGGATGCGCCTCGCCCAGACGCTGCGCAGCCGGAGCGTACCGGTGCTCAGCGTCGAGCGCTCCCTGGAGGCGCCGTCGGTTCGCCTCGCCCCCCGGGCGGGCCTCGCGGTGGCGATCGGCCGCGGCGATGATCGCTCGACGCTGCAGTTGCTCGGCGTGGCTCGGTGTGCCGCCGTCGCCGCCGTCACTTCGGACGATCTCACCAACGTGGCGGTGGGCCTCGCCGTCAACGACCTCGCTCCCGGGCTACCGCTCGTCCTGCGGCTCGGCGACGGCGACGTCGCGTCGGAGACCGATTCGCTGCTGCACCTCGGGCAGATCTGCGACGTCCACGACGTCGTCGCCGGCGAACTCGCCGAGGAGATCGTCAGCTCGACCGTGGACCCTCTCCCGCCCGCCGACCTCGGACCACCGCGGTGATAGGCGCGGACTGCCGCCCTATGTGCGGAGGCGACGCGCGACGCGACTCAGCCGCGGCGCCAGTCAAGGTCACCCGGGCGCTCGTCGCCCGGTGACTGGCGGCGATCACGCGGGGCGGGGTGACGTAGGCCTCGATCACGGCCGCCGCCAGCAGGACGGGCAACGCGATCGCCGCCGCCTGCAGCGACCACGCGCCCAGGCGATCGAGCCGGCCCCGTCGTGCCTCCAGCAGGAACAGCCCGAGCGGCAGGAACACCGCGACAAGCTCGGGCACGGCATGGGGCAGCACGAGCACCAGCAGATGGATGCGGGAGATGTGCGAGGCCACTGAGAGATCGGCGAGCTGTCGGCCCAGGGCGTAGGCCTGCACGCCCACGCTCAGGAGCGTGACGCACAGCGCGTACAGAAGCGATGCCCGGGCCATCCAGGCCGGCACCGGACGGTTCAGCGCCGCCAGCCGCCCCCAGCTGGCGGGGGCCGGTTGGTGGGGTCGACCGACGATGGCTCCGATCCAGCACGCGCAGAGATGGATGCCGAGGACGAGCAGGTTGCGGCGGAACACGTACAGAACGTCGCCGAAGCCGTGATGACGGACGAGCAGGCCGCTGCTGATTCCCTCCGCGTAGCGGCCCGGCTCGTGACTGGCGATCAGCGCCACGCCGCCCAGCAGCAGCGCCGCCACCGCGCCGGCAACCGCCACCCAGCGCGCAACCTCGCTCCGCGGGGCCAGCACGAACCACCCCGCGCGGGCGCCGGGGCTCCTCGAATCGCCGAAGCTGGAATCAGTGGCCATGGGTGTCGGGCGTGCCCGGTCCCGATGGGCGGAGCAAGTCTCACAGGTTCATCGGCCGCCCGGGGCCGATCTTCAAGCCACAAAGCCGGAGTGCAGGCGCGCCGCACCCGCACGCCCGGGCCGCCGACGAGCGACTCATCTCGACTAAGATGCTCGCGCACAGGCTCCAGCTTGATTGGCTCGACGTCCGAATCTCGATGCTGCGCGCGCACGCGTATGGCCTGCTCGATACGACAGACCAAGGTGAGTGGGTGATCGCAGCCCGCGGTCGATGGAGCTCACCCAGTGCCGAAAGGAAAGATGAGAATGGAAGTCAACGACGGCTCTGCGCCGGTTCCGCTCGCTGGTCTGGAGGGGATGCTGGCCGAGCTACCGCGGGAGGAGCGCGACCCGGCGGGCGCGTTCCTCAGCCAGCATCCGCCCCATGCCGGCGCGCCGGTCGCGGTCGTGATTCCCGCGTACAACGAGGGGCCCACCGTGGCGGCCGTGGTGGCCGAGCGCCCCGCCTCGGGCGCGGGGGGGGCGGCCGGGGTGTCCGGGGCCGCCGCCGCCCCCCCCCCCGACACGGCCGCGCAGGCCGCATCGGCGGGTGCGCTCGTGTGCGACGTTCCGGTCAACCGGGGGCAGGGCGTCGTCTTCAAGCTTGGGTACTGGCTGGCGCGTACGCGCGGCGCCGAGGTGATCGCCACGATCGACGCCGATGGGCAGTACGACCCACTGGAGTTCGAGCGTCTGGTCGAACCGATCATCAACGACCGCGCCGATTTCGTGAACGGCTCTCGCCGACTCGGGACCGAGCTCACGACCGACCCGGTGCGTCATGCCGGCGTCGTGTTCTTCGGCGGCGTCGTGAGCCTCCTGTTGCGGCAGCGAATCACCGACCCCGCGTGTGGCCTCCGCGCGATGCGCGCGAACGTGAGCGAGGCGATCCGACTCGACCAGCCGCAATATCAGACCTCGGAGGTCCTGATCGCCACCGCCATGAACGGCTTCCGGGTCACCGAGGTGCCGATCCTCATGCGTGACCGACCCGACGGCGCGACCCTCACCAAGAAGGGCCCGAATCTCCTCTACGGATTGCGGTTCGCGCGCGCGATCTTCGGAACGTGGCGCAGGGAGCGAAACGCGGCGCGGACGCGGCTGCGGTCCGAGAAGATCCAGTAGTCGTAGATAGCGAACTTGGCGAAGAAGAACACGATCGTCACCACCACGTAGGACCCGGTGACGATGAGCAGGCGCAGCCCGTGATGACGTCCGATCGAGTGCACCTGTGAATTCGTCCAGCCGGTCACGAGCGAGGTTGTCACCAACACCACTATTGACACTCCGATGTAGCCGACGATCTGCCGCGCCGGGGGTCGCCCCTCCTGCTGCCACGCCCATCGCCGGTTCAGGACCCAGTTCGGGATCGCCGCCCCGATGAACCCTGCCACCGAGCAAGTGGTCGTCGAGGTGTTCGCCACATAGAAGCCCATGAACACGATGTTGCCGACCACAAACGCCACCACCGAGCCGAGCGCGTACTTCGTGAACCGAGCCGACAGGGAAGTCCGCGTCATCCTCGCCCAGAGTGGATGCTCAGCCAACTGTGCGGCCAGCGCATCGGCCCGACCCTGGTAACGCGCAGGTCTCATCAGCGGGCATACTATCCGACGTCTGCCCGGGTCGCGGCCGCGTGTCGGTTCACCCAATCCTAAATGAAGACAAACATTAATAGCTCACAACGCGATGCGGGCGCGGCCGGTTCTCCCGGACGCGCTGCCCCGGCGGGGATGGCAGTCACGCCGCGACCCCGGGCATCGCGTCGTCCGCCGGCGGGGGAAAGGCGACAGTGAGCTCGGCGTATCAGACGCTGGTCGCGCCCCGCCAGGTGCGAGCTGACGATCGCGGAGTGGCCGGCGATCAGCTGGGCGAGGTGCCGGGGCTATGGCCGTGGTGGCTCTGGGTGCTCGTCGTCGTCGCGGTGTTCGCCTGCTCGACCGTGTTCGTGTTCGCGACGGGGATGCGGCCCTCCTTCGATCCGTTCGGCTGGCTCGCGTGGGGCCACCAGATCATCTACGGCCACCTGAATCTCAACGCCGCCCCGTCGTGGAAGCCGCTGCCGGTCATCTTCACCCTCCCGTTCGCGCTGTGGCGCGGGGCCTCGGTGCAGCTGTGGTCGATCGTGGCCGTTGCGGGCACGATCGCCATGGGGGTGTGTGCGGCGCGAATCGCCTACCGGCTCGCCGGGGTGGGCGAGGGGTCCTCGAGTTGGCCGGTAGTCGCGGCCTGGGTCGGAGCGCTGTTCGCCGGAGTGGGGGTGCTCGGGATCGAGGGCCTTCCCAAGCTGACGCTGATCGCGAACTCCGACCAGTTCAATGTCGCGCTCGTGCTCGCCGCGCTCGACGCCCATTACAGTCGTCGCCCGCGCCTGGCCTACGTGATGCTGTTCCTCGCCGCGCTCGGCCGGCCGGAGGCGTGGGCACTGGCGGGGGCCTACGGATTGTGGCTGATGTGGCGGGTCCCGCGCACGCGCGCGCTGGTGCTCGGCGGATGGGTGCTCATCGTGATGTGCTGGATCATTCCCGACGCGCTCGCGGCGCGGTCCGCCGTGCAGGCCGGCAAGCTCAACCTCAACCAGAAGACCGAGATCCATGGCAATAAGGTGATCGGCGTGCTCGCCCGCTGGGCGGGCCTGTACGAGTGGCCGATGCAGACCGCCGCCTTGATCGGCGTCGCGCTGGCGCTGGCCCGCCGCGATCTCCGGGTGCTCGGGCTGTTCGGGGTCGCGCTCTTCTGGCTGGTCGTGGAGATCGCCTTCGCCTACCACGGCTTCTCGTCGGTTCCCCGCTACCTGATGGAAGCCGGCGCGATCATGGTGGTCGTCGCCGGAATCGGCTTCGGGTGGCTGCTCAGAGGCCTGCCGGGCGTGTTTCGTGAGCAGCGCGGTCGACGGGCGGCCGCCGTCGCGGGCCCGCTCATTGCCGTGGGGCTGCTCGTCGCGCTCGCCCCGTTCGCCGATCGTCGCGCGTACCGCTGGAGGGTCGGAGTGACCCACGCGCACGCTGAGGGGATCGTCAACCGCAACCTGTCCAAGGCCGTGACCCTCGCCGGCGGATCGCGCGCGATCCTCGCCTGCGGTCCGGTGGCCGCACTCAACAATCACCAGAGCCAACTCGCCTGGGCGATGAACCTCAACGTCGCCCAGGTCTTCTACAAGCCGAGCCTGCTCATCCGCATCCACATGCGCATGGTGCTGTTCACCCAGGACGGGAGCGGCTGGAAGGTGCGGCCCTACAACATTCCGGCGGACATCGCCAGCCGCTGCTCGCGGACCGCGGTCACCAACTGACCTCGGAAGGGGTGAATCGCACGTCGGCGCCGGACGCGCCGGCGAGGGGCGCTGCGGGGACCGTCGTTGTCACCGGGCCGCGGGACCCCGGCGGGCGCCGGCTCACGAACGCAGGGTGAGCAGCGTCTCGGAATCGGCCGGAGCGGCGATCAGGTACCCGCCCGGCTTGGGTCGGGCGATCTGGAGCGTCGGGGCGGGCAGCGCTCCGGTGGTCGTCGTGTCAAACGGCTCACCACCGATGGTGAGCCCGGTGGTCGACGTGACACTCGGTGCGAGCAGCCGCTCGACGGATCCGTCGTGTGAGCCGAACCCCGACGGGGCGCGGATCGAGACCAGACGCCTGCCGGCGCCGCTGTTGTCGATGAGGACGCGGACCTGGTGATCTGCGCCCATGGTCGCCCACGTCTGGATGGCGGACGGGCCGTTGCTCGACAGTTGCAACACCCGGGCTCCGGCCGGATCGGCGCGCGCGAACATGGCCGCGCCGTCGTAGATCGGGTGGACCGCCGCGCTCCACACGTGGGCGGTGTCGGTGATGTCGAACAGGTCGTTGCTCACCCCTGGATAGGTGTGCAGGTTGACGCCGTCAACTCCGTCGCGGGCGGCTTCGAACAGAGCATCGGTCACCCACAGCGCCGATGCCATCGTGTTGCTCACCCCCGGGTGACCGCCACAGGTCACCGAACCCATCTCGTCGATGCGGAACTGCAGCCCGTCACGATGCGCAAGCGCGACGGAGGACAGCGCTCCGTTGAGTACGTTGCGCCATGCCGCGGTGGAGAGCAGGTGGGCGATGCTCGGGTAGTGCGGAGACTGAGGATCGCTCGAGCACGCCGCGAGTGGGTATTCGTGTGAGTCGAGGATGCGGATCCGTCCTTTTGGAGAAACGAGCTTGTTGAACTGCGGCAGCCATGAGGTGCTCAGCGCGTCAGGACCGGCGATCGCGACGTTCTTGGGCAGCACGGCCAACGTGTGCTCGAACTCCGCGATGAAGTCGGTCTCGTTGTAGCTCAGTGGCCGCGAGAGCACCGGGGTGCCCGTATGGCGCATGTACCATGGCAGCCGCTTCCCGTGAAAGTCCATGTACCACGGGACGCTCTTGTAGAGGGCTTGTTCGTTACCGATCTCCAGGTCGTTGAGGTACTGGGTGCCGATCCTCGACACCAACTGGTTGGCCTCGTAGCTGCTCAGTTTCAGCGAGTTGGCCTCGAGGTTGATCCCGATGATCAGGTGGGCGTCGAGGGCCTGCGCCAGCGAACGGGCGTCCTGTGCCCATGCGGGCGTGAGAGCGTATGTGATGCCAGAGGGCGCTCTCATGTTCGGCACCGGCCACCACGAACGGTCGGTGCTCTCACCGCCGATTCGGATCACCGGGCGCCCCGTCGGGTCGAGGCTGCGGATGAGTCCCAGGAGCACTGGGTCGACGGCGCTGGCTGACGTGGCGTTGCCGACCCACTGGGGGATTGTCCGGGTCTCGAGCGCGAGGCCGAGGAACCCCGTGGGCAGCCCTGCGCTGAGCGCGGTGGGGTTGACCGTCACCTGAACCGGTCCGGCGGCCGCCCGTGAGATCGGCGCCGCGATCGCGAGGACCGCGGTTGACAGCGCCGCGGCGCAGCCCATCAGTAACGCTCTCACCGTGATAATTCCTTGCTGAAGCTCGTGGGTGCTGAGCGGTTGGTGACGGCGAGGCCGCGCGACGTCACAGACCGGTGGACGACTCGGGGTGAAGCGGCCGCCATTCTAGGGCGTTCAAGGCACGCCGCGCGCCGGTTGGGCCGGCTGCGCGTCTTCAACCCCCGACCTGAGTCGATGATCTGTCCACAGCTGCGAGCCCTCAGCCGGATTGACTTCCAGCGGTCCGCGACCCACCACGGGCCTCGGCCTGGCGTTTCAGCCGTCCGGGCGATCGCCGACGTCCACGATGTGGCGGTCGTGGCCCGTCCGCGGGACGACGGTGGCCTCCAGGTCGTTCGGTTCTGAGCCGTCCACGACCCCATCGGCGTCCACCGGCTCTGGGCTCACGCGCGCCGGGTCATCGGCGGCGTCGGGCACGTGAACCGGCGCGCCGCGCAGCTGGGCGAGCAGCGGCGGGGAGGGCCAGGCGGACCCCCCGCCCTCCAGAAAGACGGTCATCTGCGGCGTGCGCGGACGCGCGCCACCGGCGAAGTAGACGAACGCCGCGAGGCCGCTCCCGCCCACCACGATCGCCAGGCTGATCCAGAGCGCGTCGCGGGTGCCGGCCGCTGAAGACCCTCCAACGGTCGCCGCGAGGTGGACGAAGATGGGGGCGATCATGAACGCCGCGACGGCTCGGAGCAGCTCGACCATCGCGAACACGCGCTGGAGGTTGGCTGCCGGCAGGGAGAATCCGGCTCCGAACAGCGCCGGCGCCACCGTCGCACCGAGACCGACGCCGGTGAGCCCCGAGCCGACGAGCGTGAGCCCCTGACTCGAGGGGACCTTGATGAGAAACACGCCGACCCCGGCCGCCAGGAACGCCATCCCGACCATCGGGAGGTGTTGCAGGTACTTCGTCTCCAGCACCTTGCCGAGCGCGAACGCGGCGATGAGCGCTCCGGCGAGCTCGGGCAGGAACAGCAGCCCGGCGTTCAGCGCGCCGTGCTGCCCAGTGACGAGGATGAGCGTGAGGTCGCTCACCGACACCGACGCCGCCGCCGCGCACAGGGCGATCACCACACCGGAGACCGGGATGGTGCTTTTCAGCAACGGTCCGAGCGGCAGCAGGGGATTGCGACTCCTGGTCTCCCACACGATGAGCGTCAGGATGAGCAGGAGCCCGCCGAACAGCGGGATCATCGTCACGGTGGAGACAAACGGGTGCGTGGTGAGCTCGGAGGCGCCGAAGAACGCCGCGATCGGACCCGCCGCCGCCAGGCCGATGGCGACCGGATCCTTGGGCGCCTGGCGGTTGGCCGGAGGAGTGTGCTCGTAGGTGAGCACGACCAGCACGACCACCAGCGCCGCCACGCCGGCCGCGACCCACAGCAGGGGGCGCCACGCATGGGCATTGGCCTGGATCCCGCCAAACACCGGCCCGGCCGCGACGGCGCCGAAGATGCACACGCTCAGGATCACCGCGGTGCTCCGGAGCTTCTCGGAGCCAAAGCCGAGCGCCAGGGGTGGTACCGCCGAGATCAGCAGCAAGCTCGTGCACAGCCCCTGCAGGATGTGGCCGGCGATGAACATCGCCGGATCCTGGGCCGCCGCGAACAGCACCGCCCCAATCACCGCGACCGTGGCGTAGACGACGAGCATGAGGCGCTGCGGAAGGTGCTGGGCGAACAGCACCGCCAGGACGGTGCCGACCGCGTACCCGGCGTTCCCCAGACCCAGCCCCAGCGACAGCGTCTGCGGGCTCATATGCAGACTGGCCTCGATGAACGGGGTCAACGGCGTCAGCGCCGAGGTGAGCGTGAGGTAGGGGACCAGCGCGAGAATCGCCATCGTGGCGACGTACGGGTAGCGACCCGCGAGGGGCCCTGAGCGGATATTCACAATGTCTCCGGGAAGCAAACGAGCAAGATGTCTCAGTTAGCCTAGCGGCCACGATCCCGGGCTCGAGCCAAAGGATGCCGGCATCGGTCGCGGCGTCCGAAACGGGCGATCCGTCTCGCTTTCGACGCGCAGGCGCTACCCTTTCACCATGGCCTCCGAGACCCTGAGCGGTCCGCGACGCGCCGACGCTCGGGCGAATCATGCCGCTCTGCTGGAGGCCGCCACCGCGCTCGTCGATCAAGGCGGCTCCGATGTGCCCTACGACGAGATCGCCCTCGCGGCCGGCGTCGGGCGCGCCACCGTGTACCGACACTTTCCCTCCCGCGAAGCGCTGTCGCGGGCGATCGTCGACGCCGCCCTGGATCGCTGGGACGCGGTCGTGGCCGAGCTCGCATCCGGTCCGCGAGCCCTCGAGGAGCTGTTCGACGCGTGGGTGCGCAAGCAACAGGACCGGCCACACGGCGTCGATCTCATCACCCGCTGCGTGCCCGCGGAGGATCTCCGCCGAGCGCGGCGCCGCTTCGAGGCGACCCTGCGCGAGCCGACTCGGGAGGCTCAGGCCGCCGGGATCGTCCCCCCGCACATCTCGACGCGCGACGTCCGGATCATCCTCACGATGCTCTCAGCCGCCCTCCGAGCGCCGGAATCGTGCGGCGACCGGCGCCGGGCGATCGAGCTAGCTCGCGGGATGCTCTTCGTGACAGGAGCCGGCAGCACGCGCAGGTGACTGCGGTCCGACGGGTCGACCCGCGCTCGGTGCGCGCCGCCGCGAGCCTGCCCGCTGCCCCACGGCGCGAGAGTGCGCGGGGTGCATCGGGTCCTGAAGCCGCCTAGAGTGTGAGGATGCCGCGGCGGCGCATCGTCATCGATCACGTCAGCGTGGGCGTGAGCGACCTCGCGCGCAGCCGTCAGTTCTATCGTCGGGCGTTGACCCCACTCGGATTCTCGGAGCTCGGTCCGTGGCGCGACGGCGCGACCGACGTCGTGTTCGGGCTGGAGGAGGCAGAGGACTTCGCGATCTCCACCGCGTACGCGATTGGTGGGGCGCATGTGGCGTTCGCCGCCGACCGGCGCGAGCAGGTCGACGCGTTCTACGCGGCTGCCCTCGAGGCTGGAGGCCGGGACAACGGCCGCCCCGGCCTGCGGCCCGAATACTCAGAGGGGTATTACGGGGCATTCGTGCTCGATCCCGACGGGCACAACGTCGAAGCCGTACATCACGGACGCGGCTGACGATCTCGCACCGACGCAGCGCGCCGGGCGGCCGGCAACTGCCTCGATGGGGTAGTCCCACGACGTGGCTGCGTTTCCCACCTGGCCGCCCGGCTTCTTTGACCGCCAGGACCCGAGCCGCGACGTCGACTTCTACGCGGCGCCGCGGTTTGTCACGCACATCGATGCGGGAGCCGTCCGCGCCGTCACTGCTCTGTATGACGAACTTGGGGTGCCCGACGGTCGGGTCCTCGACCTCATGGCCTCGTGGGTGTCGCACCTCTCGCGGCGGCCGGACGGCGGACTCGTGCTGCTGGGCATGAACGCCGCCGAGCTCGCTGCCAATTCGATGGCCGAGGAGCACGTCCTGCACGACCTCAACCACGACCCTGAGCTGCCGTTCGCGGACGCCACCTTCGACGCGGTCACCTGCTGTGTGTCGATCGACTACCTGGTTCGTCCGGTCGAGGTTCTGCGCGAGGTCGCACGCATCCTGCGGCCGGGAGGTGTCGTGGTGCTCACCTTCAGCAATCGCTGCTTTCCGACGAAGGCGATTCGTGGCTGGCTGCTGGGAGACGACGCTGAGCATCTCGAGATCGTCCGGGCCTACCTGGAACAGGCCGCCGGCTTCGGGCCGGTGTCCGCGCAGCGGCGCACCGCAGAGGACCGGCGCGGCGACCCGCTCTACGGCGTGTGGGCGCGGCGGCGTGAACCGACAGTTGTGACTCTCCAGTAGTCACCGTCGGGATCACGCAGTCGGAAATCCGGCAACTCCCGGCTGGCTCGGTTGGCTCGGCTGGCTCGGCTGGCTCCTGCCACCGTCCGTGATCACCGTTTCTCCAGCAGGCCGAGGTCGCGCAGGCTCTCGGCGGTCTCCACGATCGTGGTCTCGGCGGGGCGTGGGCGCCAGCTGAGCTCCTGCTTGGCGCGGTGGTTGTGGATCGTCAGCGGCGCCGGGTCCTCGCCGGGCGCCTCGTCGCGTATGACGTGCTCACCGTCGGGCCCGAGGTAGTCGCGGAGGATCTGTGCCAGTCCCAGCCATGTGAGCGTCGGGCCGTCCGCCAAGAGCAGGTAGCGCTTCCCGGCAGCAGCAGGAGTGGCCATCGCCAAGATGTGCGCGTCGGCAACGTCGCGCACGTCGACGACACCGAAGCGCTGGCGTGGCAACGTGGGCATGGCACCCTCGATGATCGACTTGAAGTAGGTCAGCGTCGAGCGCGGTGCCGGCAGCAGCGATGGGCCGGCGATGAACGTCGGGTTCACCACCACCAGGTGGGTGTCGCCGCCTTCGGTCTCGATGAAATCCCACGCGGCGCGCTCGGCGATCACCTTGGAGCGCGGGTACGGGGCCAGCCCCGGCGTATCCGGGTCGGTCCAGTCCTCCTCGGTGTGCGCGGCCGGCCATCCCTCGTCGGAGGTCAGATCCGCTGCCACCAGCTCAAGGCCCGTGTCGTCCACACCGCCGCGGCGCACGGCGGCGCGTATATCTGCCTCACCATCCAAGGAGCGCAGCGTCGCGCGCACCTCACGCCCATCACGTGCCAGCGTCGCGATCAGCTGCGTGCCCAAGTATCCGGATCCGCCTGTCACCAGCACCTTTGAGCTCATCCGAGCACCACCTCCTGTCGTTGCGGAAGCATCCTGTGCACCCACGGGTTCGCCTCGCTTGCGTGTGCGTACTCGCGCGGTCCCACGTATCGCACATCGCCTCCTCGATCTCCACATGCGTGGCGGGCGGGCAGGCCGGCGCCGGCAACGTGTCGAGGTCCGTCTCGCGGTACCGGCGATGCCGGCGACTCGCGTCGCGTTCGATCGGGCCGATCGGCCCGACCTGCTCGTAGCCACCCACCGGTGGCTCCCTCAGCCCGCTGCGCCGGGATACATCCTGGATGGTCAACGCCGTCATGGGGGCACGGTGACACACCTCAAGCGCTTGAGGTCAAGGGCTCAGGACCCAGGAGGACCGCAACGACGCCTGCCGGTCGGCGCGCTCAGCGATCGAGATCGGGGAACTCAGGCCTGGTGACAGCACCGACGTCGGCGGGTGTTCGACCACCGGCGGCCCGGTCGCGGTGTCCCCTCGTGTCCCGTGGCCGGGTCATCGTGGTCGGAGACCGTGGATGAAGTGACGGGTGCGTCGCTCGTAGTCCGCGCGACGTGGCGTGCGCAATACGCGCAGCGCGAGACCGTTGGCGACGTCGGCCCAGAATATGTCTCCGGCGGTCATTTCGCAGTGCAGTACCCCACCGGCCCGCGCTGCGTCGACGACGGCGTCGGTGACCGCTGCGGCTTGGGCAGCGAGCTCGGCCACCATGGGGGTCTCGGCATGTGACCCGGCCATGACGTCGGTGAAGGCGGGCTCCCGGTATCGCAGATCGCGCCGAGCGCTGATCCATCCCGCCAGGCGCCCCCAAGGGTCGTCGACGGCGCGGGTCGTCACCATCGCCGCGCGCAGCTCGGCAGCGACCAGCTCCTCGATCAGGCGGTGGCCCACATTCGAAAAATCAAGGGTCAAGGAATGCTTGTCAACCGCGTAGACGGCCTCGTGGCCGAAGGCTCGGGTCATGTCGGTGTGGCCGAGGTTGCTGCGGAAGCCTGAGGGCATGACGAACTCCGCGAACAGCGCGTTCGGGCGATCGGCTTCAAGGCCGGACATCTGTTCTTAGGACCGGACGAGTCGTTCGACATCATCGGTGACGAGGCGTACCGGGGGGAGGTGAAGCGCGAGTTCTCCGATGTGGTGGTTGCCGGTTCAGGCCGCAGTGGTCTCGCCGCGGGCAAGCTGGGTAAAGCGGTGGATGGCGGTGTTGGCGTTCATCTGTGTTTCGTGATCGCCGATCAAGGGGTGCTCGTTGAGCTGATCGACGACGGGTCCGACGAGGCGGCCGGGGGCGCTGGCCCAGAAGTGGCCGCGGTCGTAGGCGGGGTCGAGCAGGCCCTGAGCTAGGCGCTCAGTACCGGCCTGTAGCGAGTGACTGCGACCCAGCAGCCTCATGACCCGGGGGGCGAGGAGCCGAACCGGAGCGGGCAGGTCGCGGTTGATGCCGGTGCCGGCGGTGTTGCCGGGCGAGATGGTCAGCGTGCGCAGCTGCGGATGCTCGCGGGCGAGCGCGGCGATCCACAGCGCGCCGAGGAGCTTGACCTGTCCGTAGGCCAGGCCCCCGTTGAACGGGTGGGCCTGGTAGTAGGAACCGTCGATCCACGAGGAGAACTCCTCGGCTGAACCGTCACGGATCTCAGGTGCGGGGATGCGCAGCGACCGAACGCCGAAGGCGGCCTCGCTTCCGACCAGTTCGACGGTCTCGCGGAGCAGCCCAGCCGACATGAGCGTGTCGATAAGCGCAACGTGCCCGAGAACGTTTGCAGCGAAGATCTGCGTGACACCATCGCGGGTGAGACCCAGCGGCCGGGTGCCGCCCGTGCCACCCGCATTGAGCACCACCGCGTCGACCGGCCTCTCCAACTGCGAGACCGCGGTCCGGACCGACGCCTGCGAGGCGACATCGAAGGTGAGGACGGAGAACTGTGCGTCTGGCGTCTCGACTTGGAGAGCGTGACGCAGGGCCGCGCCACGACCCGCGTCTCTCACCCCGAGCACCACCGTGTCGAAGGATCGATCGCGGACGAGACGACGGGCGAGACTCTGTCCCAGACCGCCAGTTGCTCCGGTGATCAATACGGCCCGCGAACTGCTTGTGGTGGTCATGTCGCCTCACGAACGGTCGGTTAGCTAACATGACCGAACATGGCATATCGACAACAAGTTGTCAATTATCCGGCTGATGGGATCGATACCACCGTGGCGGCGTTCATCGCTGACGTCCTCGAACTTGCCGGCCTGTTTCGCAAGGTCGCCGACGAAATCGCCCGAGACGAGGGGCAGACCCAGGCCCGGTGGTACGCGCTCAGCGTGTTCTCGGAAGACCCATTGACGGTCTCTCAGGCAGCCCGCCGACTCGGAACCACCCGACAGGCGGTCCAACGCAGCACCGACGACCTGATCGCACGGGGCCTCGCGATGACCGAACCAAACCCCGACCACCGCTCTTCGCCGTTCATCACCCTGACCGCAGACGGCCACAAGGTCCTCGCCCGCATCTCCCACGCAGCGACGAAGTCGCGCGAACGATGGCTCCCCAACCCCGACGCCGCCCAGCTCGAGACCGCACGCGCCACCATCAGATACGTACGTGACGCGATACGAGAAACCAACTGACCGCCCGCACACGCTTCCTCCCTGTGAGCCGAACCGGAAGCAGGGGCCCGATTCATCGCAACTGATTCGTTGCCACGGAAGCGCCCTCGCGGCCGCGGAGCAGACTGCTGGATTCGGGGCAAAGCGGCGGCGCGGGTTGCGAGTACCGGGACGCTGGGCAAAAGACCGCTCGCCAGATTCCTCCCGCCCGGACACAAGCTCGTGCGCGAGTTCGCACAGCAGCAATAGCCAGTGCTGCGATTGAAGTCGGCGCAGAGCGAGTGTCGACGACAGAGAGTTGCCGATCGTGAAAGCGCGCGTCCGCCGCGCTCGGTGTCGGACTCGCCTACCGATCGCGACTGCCACCGGCGGCTCAGCGGTTGTGGTTCACGACCTCGACGTTGTGACCGTCCGGATCCAGGACGAACGCACCGTAGTAGCCCGGGTGGTAGACCGAGCGCTCGCCGGGGCCGCCGTGGTCTTCGTAGCCCGCGGTGAGCGCGGCGGCGTGAAACGCCCGAACGGTCGCGTCGTCCTGCGCTGGGAATGCGAGATGGACGTGCTCGGTGAGTGGTCGCTCGTCACTGACCATCGAGAGGCTGATGCTCTCGCCGAGCAGTTGGACGCGATCCGCCGTGGCCACACCAGTCCGCAGCCCCGCGTGCGGCGCGATCGCCGTGTAGAAGCGCTTGGCGGCGGCGGGATCACGAACGCGGATCCAGAGGTGGTCGACGCGGCCGTCGGGCGCGGGGTCCTCACGCGCGGTGTGCACCGCCTCCGCGCTGTTGCCGTCGGGGTCGAGCAGGAAGCCGCCGTAGTAGTCCGGCCCGTAGACCGTGCGCGGGCCGGGCGCGCCATCGTCGCGGTAGCCCACGTCGACCCCCGCCCGCCAGAACGCCTGCACGGCCTCACGGGACGACGCGCGGAAGCCGACGTGCAGGCCGCGGGTCACAGGGTGCTCCCGATCGGTCAGCCCGATGTCCCAGTCCTCCCACTCCACCAGCTTCGCGTCCGCGTGAGTCGGCTCGACGCCGAGCGCCGAGAGGACCGTGCGGTAGAAGCGCTCAGACGCCGCGAAGTCCGAAACAGCGATCCCAACGTGATCGAACACCCCGCCGAGGCTACCGACGGCTGGATTCGCTCAACAGACGGACCCAGAGTCGGCTCCGGCGCCAGGTCGACCGCAGCACGCAGCGTCAGGCGCCCCCGGAGCGGACGCGGATCGGCAATCGGGCAGCCCCGGATTCCCGCGGCGGCCGTCATGGCAGCCAGGCGGGAGGGGCCAGATTCTGCTTGTGGTCTGACCCCTGGCGCTCTTGGGGCAAAAAGGGCGACGTCTGGCTCACGTGCCCCTGCGGCCACGCTTATGGTCACTGGCCCGAAACAGGGCGTAAGCGAACTCTCGGTCGCCTAGCTGCTCAGGGGCTGCGCGGACGGGAGCGCGCCGCGAGGTCAATGAGCTCTACGCATGCATCGACCTGGATGGCGGTGGAGTCGATCATTAGCTGGTAGAGGTGGGGGTCGTGCACGTCTGTGTTGTAGAAGTGCCGGACGTATGCACCGCGCGCGCGGTCGGTCTCGCGCATACGACGCTCAGCGGTCTCGCGGTCGATGTCTTGTATGCGCATGCCCTGGAGGACACGCCGCTCTGTGGGGCCGTCCAGCCGGACATGGAACGCCCGGGGGTCCTCTCTAAGGACCACCGAACCGGCTCGCCCGAGAATGATCGCCGAGCCATCGGCGGCGTACTCTTGGATGATCTGCTCGGTGGTTTGGACGTAGCTCCTCTCCGCCATGGTGAGCACAGCTGGAATGCCGAAGCCAGCACCCGCACCGGCGAAGCCTGCGAGCAGCCGGTCAAAGACGCTACTGACTGATTGATCGTGCTCAAGCGCTTCGGCTAGCGGAACGGCCAGACGTTCAGCGACGGCCACCGGGATGTTGCGATCCAGGAACGGCGCTCCGAGACGCTTGGCAAGCTGCGGCCCGATCTCACTTCCGCCCGCAC
Source organism: uncultured Solirubrobacteraceae bacterium (assembly GCA_964246945.1). Classification (GTDB taxonomy): domain Bacteria; phylum Actinomycetota; class Thermoleophilia; order Solirubrobacterales; family Solirubrobacteraceae; genus Palsa-465. Next base: position 23,954 of record CAXTTD010000003.1, read on the forward strand.
CGTAGGACGCTGAGATGGTGATCAAGGTCATGACAATGAAAGACTAGGCAGCGAGCGTCCCCTGCTCGGCGGTCGCGCACCGTAGCCGGCGAGAACAAGCTGCCGGCTCATGCGCAAAGAGTCGCGCGCGCCCAACGCGGCTTGGTCTGTTCAGACGGCCTGGAATGCGGCCCTCGCGGGCGACATCGTCGGAGACGTTCGCGACGAGCGCGGCGCGCGGACCTGCCGCCCGGAGTCGTCGCAGAGCGGGCGTCCCGTGGCCGTCCAGGCGGTAGCGAAACCGAGGGTCCGCTGGGGGCTGCGGGCCATGGAAGGACAGGTCCGTCCAGAGCACCAGGCTTCCGCTGCCCACGTGAGAAATCACGGCTGGCGGAAGTCACAGCGTCCGCCACGCTGACGCGCACGATCGGATCAACGGCAAGCGCTCGCGACCCGGGTTCGGCGCTGACGAGCAGATTGCCGCAGGCAATCGTCGGCTCGTCGTCCTGTTGGACGAGCCCTTCGGCGACGAGGAGTCGCTCGCTCAAGACGCGATTCGGGTGTGGCTATGCAATCAGCGGAGTACCAACGGACAGTCGGAGGCGGACTCGACGGAGGTGAGCCGGTACCGTGACTGAGGGTGGAGGTGGCCCCGGAACTAGGGCAGGCCGCCGTGGGGAACGTCGACCGTCGTGGTCAGAAGGACAGCCTCGCGAGCTGCTGTGCGCTTGGGCTCGGCGAAGTCCGGGGCGGCGCACATGAGCAGTGTCCGGCCCTCCTCGCCGCCAAGCATGCACGCAAAGAAGTCCAGTCCGTCGGGCGCCTCGATCTCCTGGACGATCTTGCCGCCCGGCGCGATCCGCACACAGCGCGCGTTGACCTCGTCCGCGCACCAGATGTGGTTCTCGGCGTCCAGTCCGCAACCATCCGGTCCGAACTGGAGCTTGCCGAGGGTCTGCGCCAGAGTCGTGATCTGGGGCGCCGGTGCGATCTGCGCCCAGACCCGGCGGTCGCTCAGCGAGCCATCGCCGTTGATCGCGAAGCTCGTGTAGCGAGCACCGGTGGTCTCCCCCACGATCAGCGTTTTGCCGTCCGGCGTAATCACCGAGCCGTTGGGAAACAGCAGGTCCTGGGCAGCAATCGACGCCCGGCCGTCGGGGTCAACCCGGATCAGGTTGGCCGGCGCAGGATCACCACCGCCCATCAGGTCAAAGCCGAAGTTGCCGACGTAGGCGCGTCCGTGCGTGTCGAGCACCATGTCGTTGAGGTGACCGCCGCAATACTCGCTGACGTCGGCGTGCTCGCTGACGCCCGCCTCGCCAGACCACCGCAGGATTCGGTGATCGCGCATCGATACCACGAGCATCGACCCGTCGGGCATCCACCCGAGCCCAGACGGCTGCCCCTCCACCGTAAGAACCTCGCGCGCCTCACCGCTCGCGCTGACGCACAGCACCAGGTGGCGGTAGAAGTCCGAGACCCACCACCGGCCGTCGTGCCATCGCGGGCTCTCGAAGAACGCGCCTCCTTCCAGCAGCGTGTCGAGCTGAGAGCGTGCCACGCCCTCGAGTTCTACAGAAGATGACCGGCCGCGGGCAAGCCGCCCTCCCAGCCGCCGGATCCGGATCCCAGGACGCTCGTCTTCGACCGCCTCTCATTCCCACCCCCGCCATCAGCGGCAGCTGCTACAACGGCACACACACGCCCGGCGGAGGTCGCCCACGACCACCCGCGATCCCCCTTTCGTCGCTCAGAGCGGTGCTCGCCGCGTACGAGCGCCATGGCCTCTGTAGGGCGCCGCTCCCCGGGCGCCGCACGGGCGCTTCGCCGGCGCGATACCACCTCCGGGATTTGGTCCGTGGAGATTTCTGTCGCCGGCGCGACCGCCCGCCGACGGACTGCTCCTCCTCCCCCCCCGGTTCCGGCAGTCTGCCCGTCGACGTCGAGAGCGCTCCCTCGGAGCGCACGTCGGGGCGGGGACAGGTCGTCGAG
>CAXTTD010000003.1:25934-26386 GCA_964246945.1 uncultured Solirubrobacteraceae bacterium
CCCCCCCCCCCCCCCCCCCCCCCCCCCCCCCCCCGGCCCCGCCTGGGCGCCGCGCGCGGCCCCCCGCCCCCCCGCGCCCCCCACGTCGGGGCGGGGACAGGTCGTCGAGCACGAACCTGCAACACGCTCTATGTCATATCGACCCAGCCTCCAATCCTGCGTGTTGACTCAATGCGACGTGCGACCTCGCGTCGCACGCGACGAAGCGGACGTGTGGAGACCTCCGAGGGAGACGACTCGCACGAAACAACAGCACCCTCCTCAAACAACGGGGGCGCATCGGAGGCTTCCATCTGGCTTCCATTGACCCCCGTATCAACGGCGGCGTGCGCGGCGCGGCGGACAAAACCCCCCACCACAGCTGACGATCGCGCAATACCCCCAACGGGATTCGAACCCGTGATTTCCTGCGTGAAAGGCAGGCGTCCTGGACCGCTAGACCATGGGGGCGG
>CAXTTD010000004.1:0-10630 GCA_964246945.1 uncultured Solirubrobacteraceae bacterium
GGGCTCGGGCGGCGCGACCGCGACGTCGAGTTCGGCCGGCGGGGTGCGCACCGGCGCGACCGCCGGCGCGGCGACAAGCACCGGCGCCACTCCGGGGACCGCGACCAGCACCACCTCGACCACGTCCTCGGGCGTGGCGAGGAGCGGGTCGGCGCCCTCCGCGCCCGCGCCGGGATCGACGGTGTCGACGTCGAGCACCACCGCGGGAGGCGGATCCACGTCCGGAGGCGCCGGGCTCGGACCGGGGTCCGGGACGAGTACGACGTCGACGACGTCCTGCGGTACCGACTGCGACAACGGGACCGCGACCGCCCCGGGCAGCGTCGCCCCGGTTGACGGCAGGTGCGGCTCGGGTTATCTCTACCTGCCCTCCCAGGACGGCGGGCCGGCGCTCTGCATCCCGGATTCGACGACCGACTCGAGCACCACCGGATAGGCCAGTCGCGCTACCCGCCAAGGGCCCCGAGCACGAGCGCGTCGTGCTCGGCGGGCTTCACCTTGCGCAGCACCTCGGTGATCACGCCGTCGGGCCCGATCACGAACGTCGTGCGCTCGTTGCCCATGTACTCGCGGCCGTACATCGACTTTTTCACCCACACCCCGTAGGCCTCCGCGGCCGCATGATCCTCGTCGCCGAGCAGCGGGAACCCGAGCATGTGCTTGTCGTCGAACTTCGCGATCTGCTTCGGCGCGTCGGGCGAGACCCCAAGCACCACCGCGTCCCGCGCGGCGTAGTCGGCCCGGTGGTCACGCACCCCGCACGCCTGCGTGGTGCAGCCGGGGGTGTCCGCCTTGGGATAGAAGTAGACGACGACGGACCGGCCTTGGAAGTCGGAGAGGGTGACCGGATCTCCGTGCTGGTCGGGAAGCGTGAAGTCGGGAGCGGGGTCGCCGGGAGCCAGGGTCATGGACGCAGATCCTATTGAGCCAGGCCGCCATGACCTGCGCGGGCGAGGAGGCACTCGGTGCCCTACGTACTGCCCTACACTCGGACGATGCGCAAGACGAGCGTGTATCTCGAGGACGCCCAGGCCGAGCGACTTGTCCGGCTGGCACTGCGCGAGGGACGCCCCCAGGCCGAGATCCTGAGAGACGCAATCGCTGCCTACCAGTCCCCGGCAGCCAGTGACCGTGGGTTCGAGGTGGCGACCGGCTTCGCACGGATCGATGAGGACGGTCGTCCGATTTCGCAGCTGTCCGAGTCGGAGTTGCTTGAGGGCTTCGGCGGGTGACGCTGGTGATCGACGCCGCACCCATCGTGGCGCTGGCTGACGCGGGCGAGCCGCTACGCGATGACATCCTCGCCGACCTCGAGGCCGAGCCGGGTGAGCTCATCATCCCTGCGCCCGTCACCACCGAGATCGACTATCTGCTGGGGCAGCGCTTCGGCATCGCGGCCCGTCGCGCCTTCCTCGAGGACCTGGCCGCGGCGAGATTCACGGTTGTCGCTCTTGAACGTCACGACTACACCGCGATCGTTGATCTCGAAGCTCGATATGCAGATCTCGATCTCGGTCTGGCGGACTGCTCGGTCGCCATCCTCGCCGTTCGCTATCGCACCACACGCATCCTCAGCTTCGACCAGCGCCACTTTCGCGCGATCGCGCCGACCTGGGGCGGCGCCTTCACCATCCTCCCCGCCGACGGCGACCGTTGAGGTCGGCGGACAGCGCTACTTCAGCAGCCGCGAGAGTCGACGATCCTTCAGCAGCTTGCCCTCGGTCTGACAGGTAGGGCAGTAGGACATCACGTAGTCCTCGTAGAACACCGCCTCGAGCTCGTCCCCGCAGCGCGGGCAGGGTTCGCCCTGACGGCGATGGACGGTGAGCGGCATCGGCAGCTTGTCGGGAATCGGCAGCGCGAGTCCGGACGCGTAGTGCGAGATCGCCCGGCCGAGCTCTCCGATGATCGCCACCCGCAGGCGCTCGGCCTCCGGCGGCGAGAGCTCGGAGCCGCGTTTGAACGGTGAGAGCCGGGCGGCGTGCAGGATCTCGTCGACCCACGAGCGGCCGATGCCGGCGATGACGCGCTGGTCGCGCAGCAGGGTGTGCAGTGGCCGCGGCGCGTCGAGCACCGCGGCGAGGTCGCCCGGCGGTTCGGGCCACGCCTCAGGCCCGAGCGTCGTGAGCTGCTCGTCGGAGTCGAGCTCGGCGTCGCGGTAGAGCTTCACCCAGGCAGCCTGCTTGGTGCCGAACTCGCGCAGGCGCAGCTCGCGCCCGCCTGGTGCCCCGGACGGGGTATCGGTGAGTCGGACGAGCAGCCGCGAGGTGCGATCGCGCAGCGAGGCGCGCGTGTCGAACAGCTGCAGGCGCCCCGCCGACATGAGGTGCACGAGCATCGACACCCCACCGGTGAAGGTGATCACGAACAGCTTGCCGCGACGAGTGATGCCGGTGATCGTCTGCCCCTCCACCGCGGACAGCGGCGGGTCGAAGGAGCGCAGGGCGTTGATGCCCGGGGTAAGCACCGACTCGACCTCGGCCCCGGTGAGCGCGGCGCTCAGGAGACGGGCGGTCGACTCGACCTCGGGCAACTCAGGCATCGTCCCCGGAAGCCTAGAGCGACGACCGCCGTCCGTGGGACCGACCCGCTGCTCGAGGGAGGCCCGGCGGACTGGGTGCTCGACCCGGGCCCGACCGGCGAGGCGCTGCGCGGTCGAATGGCCGCGCTGCTCACCCTCATCGAGCGCCGCACCGGAGCGGCCGTGACGGGCGTCGCGGGCGACGGCCGGGAGCTCGCGGGCTGGCGCTTTGATCGCGAGATCTCCCTGCGCGAGGTAGCTGAGGCGCAGACGGCTCCCGACCGCGTGCCGGTCGCCGCCTGAGCGCAGGCGCCCCGCGCAGGCGCGCGGCGGTAGGCTGCCCGACCATGAGCGTCGAGCTCGCCCCCGACGACGTCGTCCCCACCCACGCGGCGGGCGCGCGCAATTCGCGCGAGCCGCTGCTGGTGGTCGAGCCGCTGCTCACGTTCCTCGCCGAGCACAGCCTCGACGCCCCCGGCGATCTCGCCGCGACGCCGATCGGCGACGGGCATTCGAATGTCACCTTCGCCCTCTCCACCGGCGTCGTCCTGCGCCGCCCGCCGCGCGGGCCGCTGCCGCCGAGCGCCCACGACGTGCTCCGCGAGGCGCGTCTGCTGCGGGCGCTCGAGGACACCGATGTCCGGGTGCCGCGGGTGCTCGCCACGGGCGAGGACGAGTCGGTGATCGGTGCGCCGTTCTACGTGATGGAGATGGTGGCAGGCGAGGTGATCACCTCGAGCGCTCCGGCGGCGCTCAACGACGATGACGAGCACCTCCGCATCGCCGAGCAGCTCGTGCAGGCGCTCGTCGAGCTTCACGAGGTCGACTTCACCGCGATCGACCTCGAGGGCTTCGGCCGCCCGACCGGCTACCTCGAGCGACAACTGCGGCGCTTCTCGGGCCTGTGGGAGCACAACGCGACCCGCGAGGTCCGCGAGGTCGCCGAGGTCGAACAGTGGCTGCGCGACCATCTCCCCGAAGAGTCAGGGGCGGCGATCGTCCACGGTGACTACCGCCTCGGCAACGTGATGTACGCGCCCGACCCCCCGGCGCGCCTGGTGGCGATCTTCGACTGGGAGATGGCGACCATCGGCGATCCGCTCGCCGACCTCGGATACATGGTCTCCCACTGGCGCGAGCCCACGGACCCGCCGACGCGCTTCAACCTGCAGACGGTGACCGAACAGCCCGGCTTTCCGGACCGGCGCGAGCTCGTCGAGCTCTACGCGCGGCGCAGCGGACGAGCGGTTGATCACCTCGACTGGTACGTCGCCCTCGCGGTGTGGAAGGCGGTGATCTTCATGGAGGGCAACTACAAGCGAGCGGTGGCTGGCGCGACCGACGACCCCTACCTGAAGACCTTCGAGGAGGGCGTCCCCGAGCTGGCCGCGCGGGCGCTCGAGATCACCCGCCACGGCTTCTGAAGAGCTGGTCCCGGGGCCGGTCAGTCGCGGGCTGGTCCCGGGGCCGGTCAGTCGCGGGACCCTCGCCCGTAGAGCACCGCGAAGAAGCGGCGCAGCAGTCGGGTGGTGCGCCCGGAGTAGGGGAACATCCACAGCTCGCGCTTGAGCGCGCGCGGGGTGACGAACAGCGACTGCACCTTCGCGTACTTGCGGATGCCGCCGGCGCCGTGCCGGGTGCCGATGCCCGAGGTCTTCCACCCGCCCATCGGCAGGCCGAGCGCAAGGTAATGCGACTGGGTGTCGTTCACCGACACCGCGCCCGCCTCCAGCCGCCGCGCGAGCGCTTCGCCCTTGGCCACGTCACGCGTCCACACGCTCGCCGCCAGACCGTACACGGAGTCGTTGGCCAGCCGCACGCCCTCTTCGATCGAGCCGACCCGCATGATCGGCAGCGTCGGGCCGAACGTCTCCTCGGTCATGCACTTCATCGAGTGGTCGACGTCGACGAGCACGGTCGGCTCGAAGTAGCGACCGTGCTCGGCGTGTCCGTGGCCGCCGGTGAGCACGCGGGCGCCCTTGGCCACCGCGTCACGGACGTGGTCGTCGACGATGTCGAGCTGCGGCGGGAAGATGACCGCACCGACGTCGACCGAGCCGTCCGGGCCCGGCGCTCCCTGGCGCAGCCCGCGCACGACCTCGGTCACCTTGGCCACGAACGCGTCGTGGACCGGCGCCTCGACGTAGCAGCGCTCGGTCGAGATGCACACCTGACCGCCGTTGGCCATCGCCGACCAGGCGGCCGCGTTGGCGGCACGGTCGAGGTCGGCGTCGGCGCACACGACCATCGGGTCCTTGCCGCCGAGCTCGAGCCAACACGGGATGAGCCGCTCGGCGGCGGCCTTCATCACCACGCGCCCGGTGCGGGTGGACCCGGTGAACATCACGCAGTCGACCACGTCGATCAGCGCGGCGCCCGTCGAACCGTCACCGGTGGCGACATGGAAGACATCCGCCGGGATGCCGCACTCCGCCAGCATCTCGGCCATCAGGCCCGAGGACAGCGGCGTCACCTCCGAGGGTTTGAGGATCACCGCGTTGCCCGCCATGAGCGCCGGAATGCAGTCCCCGAAGGAGTTGACGATCGGGTAGTTCCAGGGACCGATGACGCCGACGAGGCCATGGGGCACGTAGCGCAGCGTGAGCCGCTTGCCGAGCGTCACCGGGCTGCGCCACGGCGAGATCCGCTCGTCGGCGAGATACCCCTCGGCACGCGCCGCCCAGAACCCCAGCGCGCTGATCGTGTAGGTGAGGTCGGTGAGCTGGGCGTCCTCGCGGGTCTTGCCGGTCTCGCGCACGACGAGATCGATCACCCGGTCGGCACGGTCGACCATCCACTTCTGCGCGCGGCGCATCACCTGCGCGCGCCCGGCGAAGCCGAGCGCCTCCCAGTTCGGCTGCGCGGCCCGGGCGCGCTCCGCGAGCGCGGACAGCTCCGGTGCGCCGTGGACCGGCACGCTGCCGATCGGCTCGCCGGTCGCGGGGTTCTCCACGGTGATCGTGTTCGGCGTCGCCGGCCCGGCGGGCGGCACCTCGGTGGGGCTGCTCATCGCGAGGCCGGGTCGAGCTCGATGGACTCGATCGCGGGCGGGTCGAGTGGTCGGTCACGGTCGCCGGTGGGCACGCCCTCGATCGCGTCCACGGCGTCCATTCCGGCGGTCACCTCACCGAAGACGGTGTGCTTGCCGTCGAGCCACGGCGCCGCCGCGGTGGTGACGATGAAGAACTGCGAGCCGTTGGTGTTCGGGCCCGCGTTGGCCATCGCCAGGGCGCCGCGCACGATCTTGTGCTCGTTGAACTCATCCTCGAAGGTGTAGCCGGGGCCACCGGAGCCCGTCCCCTTGGGATCGCCACCCTGGATCATGAAGTCGGGGATGACACGGTGGAAGATCACCCCGTCGTAGAAACCCTTGCCGGCCAGGGTGCGGAAGTTCTCGACCGTCTTGGGCGCGGCGTCATCGAACAGCTCGATCGCGATCGTGCCCAGTGTGGTGTTCATGTTGGCTGTGCTCATGAACCGGACCCTAGTGGCGCGCGCGCGCGAACGCCGTCGATACCCGCGGACTGGGCACGGACGCGTGGTCGAGCGCCCGCCGGGAGCGGGCGGGCCCTTCCTGGCCCGCCCGTCCCGTCGGCCGCCCGCGCGCCACGCGCGCGATGTCGCCCTAGTTGCTCGACGAGGTCTGGATCGCGTTCAGGCCCGCGGTGGCGGCGACCGTGGTGCCGGTGGCGCCGGCCGGAAGCGTCGCGGTGCAGCTCTCGGTCGCGGTTCCCGTCGTGCTCGCCAGCTGCAGCGGCAGCGACGCGCTCGTCACGTCGCCGGCCATCCCGTCGGTGTTGACGCCGACGCTCCGGGTCTGGCTGGAGGAGCCGACGGTGAGCGTGCAGCTCACCGTCACGTTGTGCGGTGTGCCGCCGCTGGCGACCGCCACCTCGGTGTTGGCGAAGGTGAGGTAGTCGCTGCCGGGCGCCAGGACCTTGCTCGTAACGGTCGCTGCGGTGCCCGAGGTGAGGGCGGTCGTCGCGTCGACGGCGCCGTACTCGGCCGGGGTCGTCGCGTTGCAGGTCGGCAGGCCGGTGGAGCTGATCGCGCCGATCGCTGAGCCCGCGCCGCAGGTCTTGCTCACGCGCGCCTGGATCTGGCTGAGGTCGGCGCGCACGCTCCCGACCGAGCCGGGCTTGATCTTCTGGTAGGAGACCGAGTTGTTGGCCAGCTTGGCGTTGCTCACGCCGCCGTTGGTCAGGCGGACGTTGCCCACCGAGCTCGGTTCGATCTTCTTGTAGGTGACGGCGTTGCTCTTGATCTGGGTGGTGCCAACGCTGTTGGCAGGCAGCTCGGTCGCGGCGTAGCCGACGCCGCCGAGCGAGCAGAAGAGCGCCGCCGAGGCGATGACGATCGCCGGGGACGGCCGGCGACGGGTGAGAGAACGCAGGTTCAAGAGGGTGACCTCCTCTGAGGTACGGACGGGACGCCCGCGCAGCGGGCAGGACAACGTCCAGAACCCGGCTCGCTCCGAGAAGTATCGGTGCGACCTTCCGGGCTTGACGCCAACCTGACGCGCGTGCAGCCGGCCGTGCAGCGCGGTCGGCGGACGGGCCGAGCTATCAGTCGCGGGCGAGCTCGAGCGCGAGCTCGTGGCCGCGCACGTGCGTGCCGGCGGTCTGCTCGACCACCTGCTGGGCCCGGGAGCGCGGCACCTCCACGAACGCGAGGCGCTCGAGCATCCGCACGTTGCGCACCTCCTCGCCGTCGAGTGAGGTGGCCGCGGTGATGGCGTGGATGATGTCCGAGGGCTCGAGCCCCGCGGCGCGCCCGCCGGAGACGAACACGATGCGCCCGGGCGAGGTCGCGACGGGAACGTCGTCGTCGGGCGCCCGGACCCGCTCGGCGTCGTGGGGCTTGGTGTGGCGGCGCGGTTTCGGGACCGGCGCGGTGGGCGCGACGCGCGCGTCCTCCACCCACGGCGCGAGCTTCACCCCGGCGTGGTTCTCGATCGCCTCCACGTCGCGGGCCTGACGGCTCTCGAAGAAGGTGATCGCGCGACCGCTGCGCCCGACCCGACCGGTGCGCCCGACCCGATGCACGTACACGTCGGGCGAGATCGGCACGTCGTAGTTGATGACGTGGGAGATCCCCGAGATGTCGAGGCCCCGGGCGGCGACGTCGGTGGCGACGAGCAGCGGCACGTGACCGGCCTTGAAGGAGATCATCACCCCGTCACGAGAGCCCTGGCTCATGTCGCCGTGCAGCGCGCGGACGTTCATACCGCGATCGCGCAGGGTCCGGAACAGCTGGTCGGCGCGGATCTTGGTGCGCACGAAGATCAGCGCCTGATCGGGCCGCTCGGCCTCGAGCACCGAGATCAATGCGTCGGTCTTTTCCTTGGGCTGCGTCTGCAGCGAGAACTGCTCGACGGTGTCGACGGTGAGCGTGTCGGCCTTCACCTTCACGGTGACCGGCTCGTAGAGGTACTGGTCGGCGAGGCGCCGGATCGCCGGTGGCATCGTCGCCGAGAACAACGCGGTCTGACGGCTCGAGGGGGTGAGTGCGAGGATCTTCTCGACGTCCTCCAGGAAGCCGAGGTCGAGCATCTCGTCGGCCTCGTCGAGCACGACGAAGCGGCAGCCGTGCAGCATCAGCGAATGACGGCTGATGAGGTCCTTCACCCGCCCGACGGTGCCGACGACGACCTGGCCGCCGGCGCGCAGCTGGGACTGCTGGCTGCGGATCGGCGCCCCGCCGAACACCGCGACGACGTCGACGCCCTTGGCCTTGCCGTAGGCGCGCAGCGCCTGGGTCACCTGGATGCACAGCTCGCGCGTCGGCGTGAGCACGAGTCCCTGCACGTCGGACTCCGCGGGATCGACGTACTGGAGCATCGGCAGACCGAAGGCGGCGGTCTTGCCCGAGCCCGTCTGGGCCTGGCCGATGACGTCGAGGCCCTCCAGCAGCGGTGGAATCCCCTGCTCCTGGATCGGGCTGGGAGATTCGTAGCCGACGTCGCGGAGGGCGTCGAGAAGCGCGGGTTCGAGGCCCAGGTCGGCAAATGTGGTCATATGCACTGAAAGATAGACGGCCAGCCGCCTGGAATGCCGATGGTTACGCGCTGTGCGAGGCTTCAAACATGACGCTGCGCCTACGACCGCCCCGAAGCGCCGACGAGGCCCAGGCGCTCGCCGCCGACGCCGAGCTCGGACCCGAGGGCTTCGCGTTCCTGCTCGAGCGAGGCGCCGGGGGCTCCTGGGGGGAGTACCTGGCGCGCCTGGAGCAGGTGCGACGCGGCGAGGAGCTCGGACCGGGCCGGGTCCCGGCGACGTTCCTGTTCGCCGAGGCCGACGGTGAGCTCGTCGGCCGCGTCTCGATCCGCCATGAGCTCAACGACTTCCTGGAACGCGTCGGTGGGCACATCGGCTTTGGCGTGCGTCCGCAGTTCCGCCGCCAGGGCCACGCGACCGAGATCCTCCGCCAGGGGCTGATCGTCGCCCGCTCACTCGGGATCGATGCCGTGCTCGTCACCTGCGACGAGGACAACGTGGGGTCGATTCACACGATCGAGCGCTGCGGCGGGATGCTCGAGGACACGCTCAACCCCGGCGACGGCGCCCCACCCAAGCGGCGCTACTGGATCACCTGAGCCCGCGGGGCGGCTCCGGCGATCTGAGCGAGCTGCGCCGGTAGTCAGGGGCTCGCCTGCGCGAAGCCGAGCGGCTCGCGCGTGAAGCGGTAGGTCGCCCAGTTGAGCTGGCGCACCGAGCCGTCGGAGCGGCGGCGCACCTCGAGACGCTCGCCGCGCTCGCGACCGGACACGGTCCGGTAGGCATCGTCGGCCTCCCGGGCGAACACCGACGGGGGTGTCGTATCGCAATCGCTGGCGCCCCTCGCCTCCAGGCGTCCCTCACGGATGCTGAAGATGAACGGGCTGCCCTCCGAGAACCACATCCCGGTGAGCGGTACGAGCGCCTCGGGGAGCTCGGTTCCGGGCACCCAGGCGGTGAGCGGCTCAGGATCGTGCTCAAGGACGTAGGTGCCGAGGGTGAGCGCGGTGCCCGCCGGATCGCGGGTGACGCTGTTGTTGGTGAGCACGATCGCGGTGGTGCCCGAGTCGGCGTGGGAGAAGGCGCCCGTGATGGCGCCGGGCGCGCCGCCGGTGTGACCGAACCAGACTCGGTCGTCGCGGCGCAGCAGGTACAGGCCGAGGCCGTACCCGTCCCCCGGGGCGGCCTCGAGCGCCATCTGCGGCTGGCGCATCTCCTCGGCGGTGTCGGGACGCAGGATCGCCGGATCGGGGTCGAGCAGGAACGCGTGCCAGCGCACGAGGTCGGCGAGCGTGCTCATCAGTCCGCCGGCCGGCGCCATCGTGCCGACGATGGCGATCGGCTCCTCGATCGGCACGTCGGTGAACGGCGGCACGTAGTACTGGCCGCTGTGCGGCGCCTGCAGGGTCTGGGTGGTGCGCCGCAGCTCGAGCGGGTCGAGCAGCCGGGCCTTGAGGCTCTGCTCCCACGACCGGCCGTCGAGGCGGGCGATGAGCTCGCCGAGGATCATGAACCCGAGGTTGCTGTAATGCCAGCGGTCGTGCGGGGACCCGATCCGCTCGGCGCTGTTGAAGTTTTCGATCAGCGCGTCCGGAGCCGGCGGAGCGAGGCTCTCCCACACGTCGCCGACGGGCTCGCGCTGCAGACCGCTCGCGTGGGCGAGCAGCTGGCGGATGGTCACGCCCTGATGAGCGCTGCCGGGCAGGTGGTCGGCGATGTCATCCTCGAGCGCCAGCCGCCCCTCGTCGCGCAGCTGCATGACCAGCGCCGCGGTAAACGTCTTGGTGTTGCTGGCGATCGGGAACTGCGTGTCGACCCCGAGCTCGACGGCCGGATCCGACAGGTCGGCGACGCCGATCCCCGCGTCCCAGAGCAGTGTGCCCCGGTGCGCGACCCCGGCGGCGAGCCCCGGCGCGCGGCTGTCACGCTGGGCCTGCGTCGCGGTGCGGGTGAGCTGGCGGCGGGTGGCGTCGGCGAGGCGGTAGTCCATGGGCGCGGGATCCTAATCACGCCGACTCACCCCCGGAGGGCCGAGCCGGCCGATCAGGGCTGCGACACCCACGACCGCTGCGGCCCCGGGCGCTGCGGCTTCGGGCGCTGCGGCCCCGGGCGC
>CAXTTD010000004.1:10730-17466 GCA_964246945.1 uncultured Solirubrobacteraceae bacterium
CGGGCGCTGCGGCCCCGGGCGCCGGTCTCCCTGACACGATCGCTGCCTCACCGAAGCTGCCGCGGAACTCCCAGAGCGCACAGATCCCGCCGCGTCGATCGATTACGCGCCATCGACCCGTTCGGGACGCGCCGATGGCCACTTCTCCGCGGTATCCGCGGCGTTTCGGACAACGACCTGCGAACGGTCGACGCGTGTCACGAAATCGACGGTGCCGCCGCTGCCGAACGCTGTTACAGACAGTGCGCTTGTGGGGGAAGCTCGCGTCGCAAGCCGTCGCGTCCTCCGAGCTGAGGAGCTCGACCCGATCGACACCGGCCCTCTGAGTCGCCACTCGGACGAGGGCGCGGACGATGCCCTCGCGTCGGTGGGCCTCGCAGCAGGCCCGCTGGGGGTCCGCGGACACACTGCACCAGCGCGGCACCCTGGGCGGCGCCGCGGCCGACGGTGACGGTCAGACGCGCGGGACGCCCGAGGTGAGCAGGCCGTCGAGATGCGGCGAGCCCGTGCGAGCGTCGCGAACCCCGAACCCGATCGCGCGCCCGTCAGCGCCACCCACGCGAGCCTCGGCGAACTGCACGCGGGCCGGGAGCAGGATCGGGCGCTTGAACGCGACGTCGACGCGGAACGGGCCGTCAGGCAGTTCGGAGCCGAGCTGGGACAGGCAGCGGGCCGCCGTCCACATGCCGTGGGCAATCGCCGTGGGGAACCCGAACAGCCTGGCGGTAAGCGGATGAAGGTGAATCGGGTTGAGGTCACCGGACACCGCGCCGTAACGGCGGCCGAGGTCGCCGGGCAGCCGCCACGTCGCGGTCGCCGGCAGCTCGGAGCTCTCCGGGGGCGCCGGATCCGCCGTCACCGAGTCCTTGCGCCGCCCTCGGACGAGGTTGGTCGAGGTCTCCTCCCACACGAGCACGTCATCGCTCCACGCCTCGGAGACGAGGTCGAACGCACGCCCGCGGGAGTGGGGACGCAGCGGGGTGGCGCGCACCCGCAGCGCGAGCCGCTCGCTCGCGTGCAGCGGGCGGTGGGACACGATCCGGTTGGCGATGTGCACGAGGCCGATCGCGCTCACCGGGAAGGCCGGCGAGGTCAGCAGCGCGAGCGCCATCGGGAAGGTGAGCATGTGGGGATAGGTCGGGGACAGGGTGTCGGAGAGGGGGAAGCCGCACACCCGGTCGTAGGCGGCGAGGCGACCCCGGTCGACCCTCACCCCGGTCAGCGCGAGCGCCCGCTCGGGGACCGTCCCGCCGCCCCCGCCGACGAACGGCAACGCGGAGGCGCCGGGCACCATCGAGAGCCCCGCCCGGGCGAAGGCCACCCCCATCCGCGGCGAGCCGTGCAGCACCGTCTCGGAGCGCACGCTCACGCCCCGATCAGCGACTGGCCACACACGCGCACGACGTTGCCGGTGACCCCGGCCGACGCCGGCCACGCGAACCATGCGATCGTCTCGGCGACGTCGACCGGCAGCCCGCCCTGGGCCAGCGAGTTCATCCGTCGCCCCGCCTCCCGGGGGCCGAGCGGCATCGCCGCCGTCATCGGGGTCTCGATGAACCCGGGAGCGACCGCGTTCACCGTGATCCCCGACTTGGCCAGCAGTGGGGCGTGGGCGTCGACGAAGCCGATCAGGCCGGCCTTGGTGGTCGCGTAGTTGGTCTGACCCGCGGCCCCCGCGATCCCGTTCATCGAGGAGAGGCACACGACGCGACCGCCCCGGCGCAGCGCCTCCCGCTCCATCAGCTCGGCGGTGATCCGCTGCGGCGCGAGCAGGTTGATGGCGAGCACGAGCTCCCACTGCTCCGCGGTCATGCGGCCGATCGTGCGGTCGCGGGTGACCCCGGCGTTGTGCACGACGATGTCGACGCCCCCGTGCTCGGCGAGCAGCCGCTCGGCGATCAGCGCCGGCGCGTCGCGCGCGGTGACGTCGGCGGTGAGCGTGCTGCCGGCGATGCCATCGGTGACCGCGGCCAGCTCGGTGGCCATCGGCTCGATGTCGAGCCCCACGACGTGAGCGCCGTCGCGGGCGAGCACCTCGGCGATCGCTGCGCCGATTCCGCGGGCCGCGCCGGTGACGAGCGCCACCTTGCCGGTGAGCGGCACGTCCCAGTCGACCTTGCCCGGAGCGGCGACCCGCTTCCCCACCTCGATCACCTGGCCGGAGACGTAGGCGCTGCGCGCAGAGAGCAGGAAGCGCAGCGTCGACTCGAGCTGGTCCTCGGCGCCGGGGGCGACGTGGACGAGCTGGGCGGTCGCGCCCCGCCGCGCCTCCTTACCGAGCGAGCGCACGAGGCCCTCCAGCGCCCGCTGGGCGACGTGCTCGTCGGCGCCGGCGCTCGCCGCGGGCGGGGTGCCAAACACGATGATGCGTCCGCCCGCGCTCACCCGTCGAGCGGCATCGTGGAAAAAGCGGTAGGCAGCGGTGAGATCCTCGGCGCGGGCCAGCCCGGTCGCATCGAGCACGAGCGCCTGGAAACGCTGGTCGGGCGCCGCCGCGTCGGGATTGAAGATCGCCGCCGTGAGGCCGGTCTCAGCGATCTGCTGGCGCAGCGCCTCGTCGAGGGTGGTCTGGACGCGGGCGTCGGTGGCGGCGAGCGTCGCCGCGATCGCCGGGGCAAGCCGAGGCGTTCCGGTGGCGGTCGGCGCGCCGAGTAGCACGGTGCCCGAGACGAGCGGCTGCCCGCGGCGGTAGCGCTCGAGCACCGGCGGCGCGGGCAGACCGACCTGCCCGGCGACGAGCCTGCCGATCGGCGTGTTGACGAGCCGCTGATAACGATCAGGCATCCGGCCCCTCCAGGATCGCGGTGATTCCGAGGCCGCCGGCGGCGCACACCGAGATGAGGCCGGTCGCGCCCGGCGACTCCGAGAGCGCCTTGGCGAGCGCGGCGACAATGCGCCCGCCGGTGGCCCCGAACGGGTGGCCCGCCCCCAGCGAGCCGCCGTGGACGTTCAGCTTGGTGCGGTCGATCGCGCCCAGCGGCTTCGGACGACCGAGGCGCTCGGAGCAGAACGCCGGGTCCTCCCACGCCTTCAGCGTGCACAGCACCTGGGCGGCGAACGCCTCGTGGATCTCGTAGTAGTCGAAGTCCTGGAGCGTGCGGCCGGCCCGGTCGAGCATCGGCCCCATCGCGTAGGCGGGAGCCATGAGCAGGCCCTCGCGCCTGTGCACGTAATCGACGGCGGCGGTCTGGGCGGTCGAGAAGTAGGCGAGCACCGGGTGGGCATGGGTGGCGGCCCACTCCTCGCTCGCGAGCAGCACCGTCGAGGCGCCGTCGGAGAGCGGCGTCGAGTTGCCGGCGGTCATCGTCCCCTCGGGACCGCCGAACACCGGCTTCAGAGTCCCGAGCTTCTCGAGCGTCGAGTCCGGACGCAGGTTCTGGTCGCGCTCGCGTCCGAGGTAGGGCACCACGAGGTCGTCCATCCACCCCGACGCGTAGGCGGCGGCAAGGTTGTGGTGGCTCCGAACCGCGAGCTCGTCCTGCTCGGTGCGGCCGATCCCCCATTCGGCGGCCATGATCGCGGTGTGCTCGCCCATCGACAGACCGGTGCGCGGCTCGGCGTTGCGCGGGATCTCCGGCGCGAGCTGCGTGGGGCGCAGGCGGGTAAGCGCCTTCAGGCGACTGGGCACCGAGCGGGCGCGGGTGACCGAGAGCAGCGTGCGGCGCAGGTCATCGTTCACGGCGAGCGGTGCGTCGGACGTGGTGTCGACGCCGCCCGCGATGCCGACGTCGATCTGGCCGAGCGCGATCTTGTTGGCGACGAGCGTCGTCGCCTCGAGGCCGGTGCCGCACGCCTGCTGCACGTCGTAGGCGGGCGTCTGCGGCGCCAGCCGCGAGCCGAGCACCGC
The DNA here is from genome assembly GCA_964246945.1 of uncultured Solirubrobacteraceae bacterium. GTDB lineage: Bacteria > Actinomycetota > Thermoleophilia > Solirubrobacterales > Solirubrobacteraceae > Palsa-465. The sequence goes on from CAXTTD010000004.1 coordinate 14,578, forward strand.
CTCGCGGGTGAGGTTGAAGTCGCGGCTGTGCTTGAGCACCGCGCCGGCCGCGACCTCGCCGACGGTCTCGCCCTCGAGGCCGAAGCGAGCGGCGAGCGCGTCAAGCGTCGTGGTGAGCATGTCCTGGTTGGAGGCCTCGGCGTAGGGGCCGTTCTGGCGCGCGAACGGGATCCGGCTGCCTCCGAGCACGGCCACCCGGCGGACCTGTGGGGTCATCGTGAAGTCGCTCCTGGTCGATTAGCTACGGTGCCGTAGGTTATTCGCGACGCGCGTCCCGCCGGGGTGAGCCTGCTCACGCGTCTGCGCCGCCACCGGGGTGTGAGGCGGTGGTGAACGCCCCCGTTCGCGTCGCTCGGGAGACGACGCCGGGCGCGAGCGCGCGCAGCAGCGCGAACGCTCCGTAGAACCGTGGGGTGAAGCGCTCGGCCCGCGGCCGAGAGCCCGCCCAGCCGGCGACCTCGAGGATCGCCTCGGCGCTCACCTCGGGCCGGGAGACCATCCAGCGGGTGAGGGGGCGCGCGAGCAGCTCGGCCGCCGGGAACCCCTCGGTGGCGACGAATCCGGGGAGCAGCAGGCCGACATGGACGCCGTGGGCGTGCTCCTCGGCCCGCAGCGACTCGCTCCAGCCGGCGAGCGCGAACTTGGCCGCCGAGTACGCCCCGGCACCGGGCCGGCCGATCCGCCCCGCGGTGGAGGAGACGTTGACAATCGCGACCGGCGGGCTACTCGGGCCGGGCGGGGTCCGCTGCCGTCCGGACGCGGTCTCGTGCAGCAGCGGCAGCAGCGCCTCGGTGAGCCGGACCGGCGCCTCGAAGTCGAGCACCATGTGGCGCTCCACGTTCGCCCAACCGGTGTCCGCGAACGTGCCCCGCCATGAGGCGCCGGCGTTGTTGACGAGCAGATGCAGGGCGCCGTGCTCACGGCGGACCGTCTCGGCGATCCGCGCATGGGCGCCCGGGTCGGTGAGATCCGCAGCGATCACGGTCGTCCGTCCCTCGCCGAGCTCCGCGGCGAGCGCCCGCAGCCGCGCCTGCCGTCGGGCGACGAGCACGAGCGCGACGTCGGAGTCTCGAGCGAGCCGGCGCGCGGTGGCCTCGCCGATTCCGGCCGAGGCGCCGGTGACGAGGGCGACGGAGCTCATGGATGGCGAGGATACGGCCGGGGCGTCCGACGCCTCGGCGCGCGCCCCATCTCGCACCGGACGATGCGCCACACTGCAACGGGCGATGCTGTTCAAGATCATCGCCCTCATCGTCCCGGTGGGCCTGGACGCGTTCGGCGTCTCCGCGGCGCTCGCCCTCGCCGGACTGAGCCGCGAGCAGCGCGTCCGCACGTGGTTGGCACTCACCGCCTCCGAGACCCTGATGCCGGTCGTCGGGATCCTCGTCGGCCGGCCGCTGGTGGCGATCGGCGACGCCGTCGACTACATGGCGGCGGCCATCCTGTTCGGGTTCGCGGTGCGCATGCTGCGCGCCGACGGGGACGAGCCCGCGCCCGACGCGCTGCTCGACCTCGGCCTGCTGAGCGCCGGGGTGCTCACGGCCTCGGTCGGCCTCGACGAGCTGGCGATCGGGCTCGAGCTCGGCGTTCTGCACGCCCCGCCGATCCCGGTGATCAGCGCGGTCGTCGTCCAGGCGCTGCTCGTCTCGCTGCTCGGCCTGCGCCTCGGCGATCGGGTCGGCGAGCGCGTGCGGGAGGGCACCGAGCGGTTGGCCGGTGCGATTCTCGCGCTGGTCGCGATCCTGCTGCTCGTCGAGGCGATCCTCGGCAGCTGAGCACCCATCCGCGGGCATGTGTACCTGCCTCGGAGGCGGGGCATCCCTTGCTTTACTCAGGTCATGGCCGACACGACGCAGCAGAATCCGCGCTCCGGCGTCAACGATGTCCCCGAGCGGGACCTGCTCCCGCACGAGGACCTCTCCGTCGACGACATCGAGGCGTACGGCCATATGCCGACCCCGAGCTTCTGGCCGAGCTTCTTCTCCGCCGTCGTGGCGCGCCTGCAGTGGAACGCCGGGACGATTGACCTCACCGCCGACGCCCGGGCATGGCCCGAGCTCGACGACGCGCGGCGCGCCCGCCTCACCTCGCTGCTCGCCGGGTTCTGCGTCGCCGAGGACGCCGTCGCCGAGCAGCTACAGCCGTTCGGCGGCGCGGCCGCCCAGACCGCGATGGCTTCCGACCAGTCGCTGATGACCTGGGTGTTCTTCCTGCAGCGCCGCGACGAGCAGCGCCACCAGCAGCTGTTCGACCGCATCGGCGCCTCGGTGCTCGGCCTGCCCGGTGACACCCCGGCGGCCCGCCGCGACGCGGCGCGTGAGCTCGCGCCCGCCGGCGTGCTCGACCTGTTCGAGTCCCAGCTGCCGACGCTCGCCGGCGAGCTCGCCGAGGGTCGGGCGGACCTCGCTGCGGGGGTGTCGCTCTACCACATGATCCTTGAGGGGATCGTGCTCAGCTCCGGCCAGCGCGCGCTGCTCGAGGACCTCGAGGACGGCGCAATGCCGGGCTGCAGTAAGGGCGTCGAGCACGTCGAGCTCGACGAGCGCTGGCACGTCGGCTTCGGGCTGCGCTGTCTGATCGAGACCCACCCCTCGCCTGAGCAGCTCGACGAGCTGCTGACGCGCGCCCGGGAGGCCTCGCGGGCGTGGGGCGACGCGGTGCCCGCGCCGATCAGCGACCACGTCGTCGAACTGTGCGCGCGCCGCTTGTCGGTCGCGCGCAACAGCGAGCGTCCCAAGACGTTCACCAAGGCCGCCTACGAGCGCTGGTGGGCGCGCACCCGTGCCGGCGCGGCCGCGTAAGCGCTTGAGGAAGGCCGAGCCGCCCGGCCCGGCCCCCCGGAGGGGGTGGCGGGGCGGGTCCGCGCCCGTCGCCGAAGGGCGACTCCGC
>CAXTTD010000004.1:17476-25342 GCA_964246945.1 uncultured Solirubrobacteraceae bacterium
CCCCCCCCCCCCGCGGGCGGCGCCCCCCCCCCCCGCTTCCGCGACCTTCGACGAAGGGCTACTCCTCGGGCAGCGCGAACACGAACAGGGCGCTGCCGGCCCGCGCGCCGAGCATTCCGGGGAGGAATCCCTCGGTCCACGCGCCGTAACCCGTCGGCACGGCGATGTACTGCCGGCCGTCGAGACTGAACGTCGACGGGCTCGAGTGGTGCCCGCTGCCGCACTGGAACTCCCACAGCAGCTCACCGGTGCTCGCATCGAGCGCGTTGAACATACCGGAAGCCTCACCCGCGAACACGAGGTTGCCCGCCGTGCTGAGCGTCGAGGCGGTCATCGGCGTCTTGCGCTGCCAGCGCCACTTCTCGGCGCCGCTTGAGTCGAACGCGCTGAGGTAGCCCGCCATGTCCTCGGTGTCCACCGCGACGCCCGCCCCCCAGTAGGGGATGCTCTCCTTGAACTCCCGCCGGCGGCGGGTCGCTGTGGCTCCCACGTCCGCCACCGGGACGTAGAACAGCTCCGTCTCCGGGTTGTAGGACGCGTGCGTCCACTCCTTGGCGCCGGCCGGGCCGGGGTAGAAGTGCGACGGCACCCCCTCCTCGTCGGGGTACTCCTTCGGGGTGACGTTGCCCTGGGCGTCGATCTCACCCCAGGTGATGCGGTCCACGAACGGACCCACGTACACCAACGAGCAGTCGGTGCGGTCGAGGACGAACATGTACCCGTTCTTGTCGAAGTGGGCGAGCAGCTTGCGCCCGTCCTGGTCGAACAGGATGTTCTCCATCGTGGAGTCGTAGTCCCACAGGTCGTGCGGGGTGTACTGGTAGTGGTGCTTGATCTGGCCGGTGTCGGGATCAACCGCGACGACGCTGTCGGTGTACAGGTTGTCGCCCTCGCGCACGCCGCCGTCGAAGTCGGGACATGGATTGCCGGTCCCGTAGTACAGGAGGTTGAGCTCCGGATCGTACGTGGGGGTGATCCAGCAGTTCGCCCCACCCCGCTGCCACGCGTCGCCGTCCTCTGGCCACGTCTCCGAGCCCGGCTCGCCGGGCTTGGGGACCATGTAGCAGCGCCACACGCGCTCGCCGTCGGCGAGCTTGAACGCGTCGGTGTGCCCGCGCACCCCGAACTCGCCGCCAGAGCTGCCGACGATCACCATGTCCTTGACGATCAGGGGAGCCATGGTCGCGCTCTCCCCGGCCCGGACGTCGCCGTACACCTGATCCCAGACACAGTGGCCGGTCTCGGCGTCAAGGGCGATGACGTGGGCGTTCAGCGTGGTGACGAACACCTTGCCGTCAGCGACCGCGCAGCCCCGGTTCACATTGCCGCAGCACAGCGACGTGTCGTACGGGATCGAGTGCTTGTAGCGCCACAGCTCATCGCCGTTGCTGGCGCGAAGCGCCCACACCCAGCCGTCCCAGCCGGTGATGTACATGACGCCGTCGACGACCAGCGGAGAGCACTCGAATGAGTAGGTCGAGGCGCCCGCGTGGTTGCCCGTCGAGCCGCACTGAAACACCCAGGCCGGCGTGAGCCGCTTCACGTTCTCGGTGGTGATCTGGTCGAGCTTCGAATAGCGCTGCCCGTCGTAGGCGCCGTAGTACGTCATCCAGTTGTGGGGCTCGTCGTCGCGGGCCTTGAGCAGGCGCTCGTAATCCACGCTCTCAACTGCCGGCGGCGCCTTGCCGATCACTCCGCCGAGGTTGGCCTGCCCGACTGCGGTGCCTGCATCTACGTAATCCTCTTCAACCGCCATGCGGTGCTCCTCTCTCCGTTCCGGGTTGTCTCAGACTTCGCACTGCGGCTGCGGGGGACGGTCGAGCTTCGCCTCGTCCGGCGTGTCGCCGTCGACGACGATCGCGCCGCTCAGACCGCGTCCCTCGTCGTTTCCGCTCCGTGAGCCGTACCAGTAGTAGCCCGGACCGTCGAGATCGAGGATCGCCTTGCCCTTGGAGTGGTTCACCAGCCAGATGAACTGGTTGTCGCCATTGCTCGGCAGCACCGCGCAGTGCGTGTTCTTGTCGTCGTTGATGAGCGTGAGCTCGATCCGACCCGCGTGCGGCATGACGATGATGTTCGGCTCGAAGACGAGCTGATCTTCGGGGATCCGGATGGTCGCCGTCATCGTGCCGTCATCGCCTACATCGGCCTTGCCCACGGTTCCCCGCCCGAGCACTCTGCCCAGAGCCGCACCGTTCTGCCGGTTCAGGCCCGGGATCTCCTCTACGTCAGCATGTTCTGTCGTAGCCACTGACTCTCCCTCCACTTTTCTGAGTGGACAACAGTTGTTGCCTTCCGATTGAAACTAACACCGCTGACCATCGCCCACAAGGCGTAACCGGCAGCTGAAAGTCCGCTGCATGACGGTCGTGCCAGGATCAGCCAAGCGTGATCGTGTCGGCTCCGGCGATGAGCAGGTGGTCAAGCGTGGTGCCCGCGGATCGGCGCAGCGCAAGCGCGTCGACCAGCGGCGCGTGACGCCCGCCGCACAGGCCGTCGGCGAGCAGCGCGGCGCCCCGGGCCGCCGCGCTCGCCCGGGGTACGACGAGCGCCCTCACCGGGCCGAGATCCTGCAGGGCGTCGGCGACCGCGGCCACCAGTTCGGGCAGACGCGCGAGGCGCCCGGAGACGACCACCTCGCGGGCCGCAGGCGCGCTCACGAGCAGCCCGCGCACCGCCTTGACGACGCCCTCGACCAGTGCCGCCCAACCCTCAGCGCAGGCCGGGTCCGACCACCGCGCCGCGAAGTCGGGGACTCCGGACGCGCCGGCGTCCGCCAGCGCGCCGCCGGTGAACAGCGTGCCCTTACCCAGCGCCGGCCCGAGCAGGTAGGCGAGCTCGCCGTCGAGGGCGCCCGCGGCCCGGGCGCCGGGCGGCCCCGAGGAGCCGCCCACGCCGTCGACGATCGCCCCGCCGGCCACCGCGAGCGCGGCGGTGAAGGCGCCCCCGAGCTCGACCAGCACGAGCGCCGTGTCGCGCACGTCGACCTCGAGCCGGCGCGCCTGGTCGTCGATTGCGAGAGCGGCGGCACACACCTTGTCGGCGGTGCCCATGTCGATTCGGTTGCGCTTGCGGTACGCGGGGACTGTCGGCAGATGGACCACCCCCGGGCCGAACACGACCGGCAGACCGCTTGAGGCGAGCGCGCGCAGCAGCGAGCGCAGCCCGCCGATCCCGACGTCGTCCGCCGCCTCGTCGCGACGCACGAGCACCATCTGCGCGAGTTCCCGCTCGCCGACCTCGACGCCCGCAAGCAGCGGCAGGCCGTAGCCGCTCGGGCCGTACACGAGGTCGTAGGGCCCGTGGTCGGCGAGCGCCGCCAGCAGCGGCGTGGCGTCCGCGCTCAGCGAGCCGGTGGCGAACGTCCGCTCGCACACCGGCGCCGAGTCCTCCAGGACGCACAGGTCGAAGGAGACCGTCCCGGGGTCGACGCCGGCTACCCGGGGCATATCATGGGGCGATGAGCGACGAGCGCACCTACACCGCCGAGGAGATCCCCGCCCACCTGTCCGAACTCGGGCTGGACGCCTGGTACCACGAGGGCGACTGGATTCGGCGCAAGTACAACACCGACGGCTGGCCGACGACGCTGATGGCCGTCAACCAGGTCGGCTACCTGTGCGAGGCGGCCGGCCATCACGCCGACCTCAACGTCACGTGGGGCAAGCTGTGGGTGAAGCTGGCCACGCACTCGGCGGGCGGCATCACCGACAAGGACTTCACGCTCGCGCGCAAGATCGAGGACACGGTCCTCTGGCGCCCCGAGCCCGACGGTCCGCTCGACGGGCCGACGGGCAAGTTCGTGTTCTCCAAGTAGCCGCGCGGCCGTGACGCCGGGGCCGATCGCGGGTCACAGCTCCGCGACCGCGACGTCGTAGATCCCGTCGAGGTCGAAGACCGTGCCCTTGTCCTCGAACATCCGCTGCACGCACAGCTTCTGCAGCTTCATCTTCGGACCGCCGGCGGCCAGCGCGCCGAGCTTGAGGATCCCGTCCTCCTCGGCGAGGTCGTCGTCGCTGGCGACGCCCTCGACGCCCACCGGCTCGGCGGCCGAGTAGTCGACGACCGCGCGCATCCCCTCGACCTCCGCCCAGCCGCTGCGGCGCAGGATCTGGGTCCCCGCCGGCCCGGCGGCGAACACCACCTGATGGCCGGCGAGCGCCGCATCGAGCTCGTCACTGGACTCCGGCTCGTCGACCTCGAACCCGGCCTCCTCGGCAACGCGGATGCCCGACGCCCGTCGGTGTCCCCCCGAGACCACGTCGGAAGGGAACGTGAGCAGGGTCGCCTGCGCTCCCTCACGGCGCAGCAGCTCGGCGGTGCGCACGCCGACCGGCCCGACCCCGATCACGGCCGCGCGGACGCCGTCGAGCGCCACCGCGCTGCGTACCCGCGCCACCGTGGCCGCGGCGGTCGTGTTGGAGCCGTTGGAGTCGAGCATGATCGACGGCCGGAACGGGTCGAAGAACAGCTCCCGGGTGGCGTCAAACACGTCCTCGCCGTCGCGCACCCGCCGTCCGCCCACCCAGAAGGCGGTGTTGGCCAGGCCGTCGGGGCCGCGCGGGAAGATCGCGCCCTGGACCAGGCTCTCGAGGTTCTCGTCGGTGATCGATCCGAAGCCGAGCACGACATCGACGCCGGCGTCGTAGGCGGCAATCGCGTCGAAGGGACTGGGGCTCGGGTCGGTGTCGAGCTGGATCAGGATCTTCTTCATCGCGGGTCCTCTCGTCGGGGTTCGGGAAAGCTGAGCACGCCCCAATCGAGGGGCCCCTCCTGGCGGTAGCGCTTGCCCAGGCCGCGCGCGATCGTCGCCTTCATCAGCTCCTTGCCGAGGTAGAAGGCATGACCGGCGTCCTGCACCTCGAGCTGTTCGAACACGCGGTACATGTTCTGCTCGCGCACGAACCGCCGGTCGTTGAACGCGTAGAGCCAATCGGGATCGGCGAACAGGCGCCAGTTGGGATCAGTGACCTCGGAATGCATCACGCGCAGCTCGGCCTCGCTGGGCGCCCGCGTGGACTCGTCACGCGCGGTGAGCAGCCCCGAGTCGATGTGCTGGGGGGGCCGCGCCTCACGCTGGGCGAGGTGCATGATCTGCGCCGCGAGCACGGTCTCGCGCACCGCCCCCCGCGCCCAGCCGGCGACCTCGGTGGTGAGCACCGCGCCGATGCCGACCTCCTGGCAGAAGCCGATCAGCACCGCGGTGACGCCGGTCGAGTCGGCCTCGGTGAGCTCGGTGAGGTTGCCGATCCCCATGAGCATCTCGGCGTCGGGGTGGCGCCGGCGCACCTCGACGTAGCGAGCGAGTGAGGCGGCGAACCCGGAGTTGATGGGGACGAGGATCGAGTCGAGCAGGTACGGACGCTCCAGGCGCTCCATGTGCCGGGCCATCTCATCCAGGCCGTCGAGATCGTCGGGGTCCTCGGTGATGAGCACCGGCGTCGCGCGAAGCCCCTCGGCGAGCGAGATCGTGTCGGGGGTGAGGCTCAGCACGTAGTCGACCCCCGCCGCGTCGGCCATCCGGATGTGGTCGGGGTCGAGCGTGTCGATGCTCAGCGTGAGGCCCCGCTCACGCAGCGCCGCGATCGTCGCCGGACCCTCGGAGAGCCAGGAGCGCTCGAGCGAGAGCCCGAGGTCGATCACGTCAGCGCCGGCCGCGCGGTAGGCCTCGGCGCGGTCGATCACCTGCTCGCGCGAGAGGTGGGGCACCCGGTTGATCTCGGCGAACACACGCACGTCGCGGGGACCGAGCTGCGCCCGCACCGCCGCGCGCCCGTACCACTCCGGCAGCCCGCGCACGTCGACCGGCCCCTTGCGCACCGGCAGCCCGGTCGCCTGCTGCAGAGTGTCGACGTCGCCTTCGCACAGGCCCGGGATGACGATCTCCTCCACCCCGGCCGGAACCTCGAGGCGACGCGCGATCCAGCGCGTGGTCATGAGCGCCGCGACCGCGATGTTCATCACCGCGATCTGATGATCGACGCCCAGCTCGGCGAGGACCCCGCGCAGCGCCGGCTCGGCGAGGCGGCCGGTGACGAACAGCGTGGTCGACGACCCCTCAGCCAACGGTTCCGCCGTTGACGTTGATCGCCTGACCGGTGATGAACGCCGCGGACGGCGAGGCGAGCCACACCGCAGCGCCGGCGACGTCCTCCGGGGTCCCCCAGCGACGCAGCGGCGTCTCCTCGACGATCTCCGCGTAGAAGTCGCGATCGGCCCCCGCGCCGTAGGAAGTCTCGATCCAGCCGGGGCACAGCACATTGACCCGGACGGCGGGCGCGACCGAACGGGCCAGCGACTTGGAGAAGCCGAGCACACCCGCCTTCACCGCCGAGTGCAGCTGAGCGTCCTCGCCCGCCATCCCGTGCACGGCGGCGCGGTCCCAACCCATGTTGAGGATCGTTCCGCCGTTCGCGGCGGCCATCCGCGCGGCGACGAGCCGGGAGCAGCGGATCGTCGCCCGCAGGTCGAGGTCGACGAGCGCGTCGAGCTTGCGTTCGACCGACCACTGCGCGGCGTCGCCGGTGAGGATGTCCGCACCGGCGTTGTTCACCCACACGTCGACGCCCCCGAGCGCGACGAACGCATCCTCCACGATCGCCGTGCAGCCCTCGGCGGTCGACAGGTCGGCCGCCAACAGCGGGCACTCGGACTCGCCCAGCTCGGCGGCGAGCGCCCGGGCGGACTGCGCCGAATGTCGGTAGCCGATCCCCACGCGGGCGCCGGCGCCGGCGAGGCTGACCGCGATCGCGCGGCCGATGCCCGAGCTCGCCCCGGTGACCACGGTGCGCAGAACCGCGAGCGAGGACGCTCCCGTCTGCGCGCTGAGGCAGCGAACCGTGGGGTGCGAGAGCTCGGGAGCTTTCGGGTCTCGGCGACTAGCCCTCGGCGCCGCCGGCGAACGGGTGGCGCGCCGTGGCCGAGTCGCTGATCACCTGCTCGACCTTCGGCTCGCCCTTCAGCGCCCGGGCGAGCGCCTCCTTGGTGGCGGCGTAGTTGTAGTCGAAGATCTTCTTGTCGTCCTCGGCTTCCCAGTGGATGAACACGCCGACGATCACACACAGCTCCTCGGCCTCGTCCTGGGGAATCACGCCCTCTTTGACCGAGTCTGCGACCGCGCGGGCCACCGCCGCCTGCGCGGGCCCGAACAGCTGGGCGGCCTGCTTCTCGCCCTTGATGTCCACCTTGTTGGTGATGACCGTGTCGGGCTTGGTCGCCAGGTTCGGGGCGACGATCGCCAGCAGGTTGGTGTGGCCGTTGGTCTCGGTCGTGAACGCGCTTGCGAACGCTGCGCCGACGGGACCGGTCTTGGAGCCGATCAGCAGGTCGATGTGGGCGAGCTCGTTGCCGTCGCCGGTGAGTGACTCTCCTACTGCCAGGGTGATCGCCATGATCTCTCCGTCCTCTCGTATGGTGACGCTGTCGATGCAACCGTATCCACACGCGACGGGGTTGCAACGTGAAAGTTCGTACCCGACCGCACGTTGGCTCGAACATCACGTGCAGCTCGCGTGTCTGCTCGAGGTCTCCGCCGCCAAGCCCGGCAACGTGACCCCGGCACACCACTTCGCCGACACCAGCTATGCCGACATGGTGCGCTCGGCGCTCGTGCTCGGTCCAGCGCTCGGCGAGGACCCCGCCCGGACGCTTCCCGTCGGCGAGTTGATCGCCGCCGGCGTGCGGGCGACCGCGCGGGTGACCGCGGCGAACACGAATCTGGGGATCGTGCTGCTGTTCGCGCCGCTCGCGCGCGCCGCCGCCACACGCCAAATCGGGGAGACGTTGCGGGGCGCGACCGAGCGCACGCTCGCGCATCTCGACGTCGACGACGCCGCGGCCGCGTTCGCGGCGATCGCGGCCGCGCGC
>CAXTTD010000005.1:0-18662 GCA_964246945.1 uncultured Solirubrobacteraceae bacterium
TCGCCACCGCGCCCGCGCCGCGGCGCTCGGCGCGAGCGGCCGCGCCGTTCACCTGCACCGGCTCGCCGATCTCATCGAGGCCAACGTTGAGGCGCTCGCCGCCGTCGAGTCCGCCGACATGGCGATGCTTCTGCGCTCGCTGCGCGCTCGGGTGATCGCCCGGGCGGCGCTCAACTTCCGCAACTACGCCGACCTCGCGCTCGCCCACGAGGAGCGCGACTGGCACTCCAAGGGCACCTGGAACCGCGTGCAGCGCATGCCGGCGGGCCCGGCGGTGGTGATCACCCCGTGGAACGCGCCGTTCATGCTCTCCACCTGGAAGATCGCCCCCGCGCTCGCCGCCGGCTGCCCCGTGGTGCTGAAGCCCGCCGAGTGGTCGCCGCTGTCGTGCTCGCTGCTCGCCGCGCTCGCCGACGAAGCGGGGATCCCGCCGGGCGTGCTCAACGTGGTTCAGGGGATCGGCGAGGAGGTCGGGGCCGCGCTCGTCGCCCACCCGGACGTCCGGCGGGTGTCGTTCACCGGCTCCACCGAGACCGCCCGCCACATCGGCGCCGCGGCGGCGGCGAACATCGTTCCGTTCACCGCCGAGCTCGGGGGCAAGAACCCGTTCATCGTCTTCGCCGACGCCGACCTGGACGCCGCCGCGACCAAGGCGGCCGGCCAGTACGACGACGCCGGCCAGGTGTGCCTGTCCGGCACGCGGCTGCTGGTCGAGGACTCGGTGCTCGAGCCGTTCCTCGCGCGCTTCCACGCCGCGGTCGACGCGCAGGTGCTCGGCGATCCCGCCGAGGACGCGACGACGATCTCGCCGCTCATCCACGCCGACCACCTCGCGCGCGTCGAGGGGTTCGTGCAGCGCGCGCGCGCCGATGGGCAGCGGATCGTCCGCGGCGGTGAGCCGGCGAGCGACGTCGGGCCGCTGTTCTACGCACCGACGCTCATCGAGCCGACCTCGAGCGAGGCCGAGATCGCCCGCGGCGAGGTGTTCGGTCCGGTGCTCACCGTGCAGAGCTTCGCCGGCGAGGAGCAGGCGGTCGCCATGGCCAACGACACCGACTACGGCCTGGCGGCGATCCTCTACACGGGCTCGATGGGCCGCGCGGACCGCGTCGGGCGGGCGATCCGCGCCGGGGTCGTGTGGGTGAACACGTTCCTCGTGCGCGACCTCACCGCCCCGTTCGGCGGCGCCAAGCAATCGGGCATCGGCCGTGAGGGCGGCGACTACGCGCTCGACTTCTACTCCGATCTGAAGACGCTGCAGATCCTCGACGGCAGCGTGTCCTGACCGCGTCCGCGGGTCGGGCCGAGGTTCTCGGCCGACTGCGATGGGGACCGATCTGATCCCACGCGGCGAGGCGCAACTCAAAGGTTGCGCTACTGTGGTCCGCGTGACCACGTTGATCTTCGTCCATGGCGCCTGCGTCCGCGACGCTGCCTGGTGGTGGAGCTCGGTGAGCGGGCCGCTGGCGGACCGCGGCATCGCGAGCGTCGCGGTGCCGCTGCCCAGCTGCGGGGAGGCCGGCGGTGAGCTCGGCGACCTCTATGCCGATGTCGACGCCTGCCGGCGGGCGATCGCGGCCGCCGAGGGGCCGGTGATCCTGTGCGGCCACTCCTACGGCGGGGTGGTCATCACCGAGGCCGGTGCCGAGGACCGCGTCACCCAGTTGCTCTATGTGACCTCGGTGATGCCCGACGCCGGGCAGTCCCAGGCCGATCTGATCGGCGCCGAGCCCGCCCCGTGGCTGGCGCCAGGCGATGACGGGACGATCGGCGTGGATCCCGACATGATCCGGGAGTTCTTCCTGCAGGACTGCGACGACACCACGACCGAGCGGGCGCTTGACCGTCTCACCCGTCAGTCTCTCTCGCCGTTCGCGCAGGCCCCGCGCCAGATCGCGTGGCGGCAGAAGCCCGCCACCTACTTCGTCTGCACCGAGGATCTCGCCACCCCGGCCGAGGTGCAGCGCCGGCGCGTCGCCGCGAACGCGCGCGTTGTCGAGTTCACCGCCGGCCATCACCCGTTTCTGTCACGTCCCGACGAATTCGCCCAGTGCCTCGCCGCGGCCGTCGACCACGGTTGATCGCGTCGCGACCGGCGTCGCCAGTCGCGCGCCTCTGTGGCAACTCGAGTCACCAGGCGCTCGAGCTCATCGGACCGTGAGCACGATCTTGCCCTGGATGTGTCCGCGAGCGGCGCGTTCGTGCGCCTGTCGCGCGTCCTCGAGCGGATACGTGCTGTCGATGGCCACGCGGAGCGTGCCGGCCTGCAGCAGGCGTCCGAGCTCTGCGAGCTGAGCACCTTGGAGCGCACCTGGGTGCCCGAGGTCGTGACGCCCCGTCTCGCGGTCTCCTCGGAATCGTATTCGGCGACGAACACCGGATAGAGCGCGCCGCCATGCGCGAGCGTGGGCAGCAGGCGACTGCTGCCGGGGCCCCCGACGGTGTCGAGCACCAGATCGACGTCGTGCGCGGTCTCCTCGGGGCGCGTCGTGGTGTAGTCGATGAACTCGTCGGTCCCGAGCTCGCGCAGAAACGACTCATGCGCGCCGGATGCGACCGCGATGACGTACGCGCCCTTCCATTTCGCGAGCTGCACCGCGAAGTGCCCCACGCGGCCCGCGGCGCCGTTGACGAGCACTGTCGTCTGCCCATCGATCGCGATCGGGTGATGCTGGGTTGGCTGGAAGGGTGAGGGATGGTCGTGTCCCAGTTCGATCAGGAACTGCCACGCGGTGAGCCCGGCCATGGCCGCTGCGGCGGCGTGGATGTGATCGACGCCGGCCGGCTTGAACGCGAGATCCGATGTGGGCGCGGCGACGTACTCGGCATAGGCGCTGCCTGCGAGGCCGGGGAAGCGCAGCAGGCCGAAGACCTCGTCGCCGACCGAGAAGCCGTCGACGTCCTCGGCGACGGCCGCGACGACGCCCGAGATGTCCGTCCCCGGAATGGTCGGCAGACGCAACGGCGGTCTCATCTCTGGCGGCACATTGGGCATTCCCTCGCGCACGTACCAGTCGGGGGGATTGACGCCCACCGCCTGCACGCGAACGAGAACCTCACCGAGCTGGGGTTCGGGAATCGGCACCTCCTCGTAGCGCAGCACCTCAGGGCCGCCGAACTCATGCAACCGAATCGCCTTCATGTTCTCCGGCATCACATTCACCTCACGAGATCGCTACCTTTGCGGAGCGGTGATCCGAATATATACGGAGCGCCGCTCCGCTTGTCAACCAGTCACATGCGCGCCGATGCCACCAGGAACCGCGAGCACCTGCTCGTCGTGGCGCGCGCGGTCGTGATCGAGCAGGGTGCCGACGCGTCGCTGCGGGACATCGCCCGGCGGGCCGGCGTAGGGCTCGGGACGCTCTACCGCCACTTCCCGACGCGAGAGGCATTGCTCGAGGCCCTGCTGAGTGAGAGCTTCGACGCACTGGCGGTGCAGGCAGCCGAGCTCGAGACCTCGAGCTCGCCTGAGGATGCCCTCGTGACATGGTTCCGCGACTGCGTCGCCGGCGCGCACGCGTATCGCGGCGTGACCACGGCAATGATGGCGGCGATCGAGGACTCCGACTCCGAGCTGCACGCATCGTGCGTCGGGATGCGCGCGGCCGGCACGCGGCTTCTCATTCGCGCCCAGGCCGCGGGCAGAGCTCGGAGCGATCTCGACGGCACCGATCTGTTCGCGCTGGTCGGGGCGCTCGCGTGGCTGAACGACCAGCCCTCGACCGCGCTCCGCGCCGATCATCTCCGGGACGTCATCGTGAGTGCGGTCCTGCGGGACCGAACGAGCAGCGATGTTCCCCCGGGAACCGAGCGGGTCCCAGATTGAGCTCTACCGGCGCGACCGCCGAGCCGCGCCTTATACGATGATCTTCGTACAAGGCGACGACGGGAGCGATGCGATAAGAACGTTCGAGGAACCGACCCAGCTGATGAACGCCTGGGCCGAGGCGATCAATCGCAACGAACCTCGCCTCCTCAAGGACGTCTTCGCGGACGAGGCCCAGTTCGTCAACCTGTTCGGCGCGATCTGGCAAGGACGGGAGGCGATCGTCGATGGCCACGCCTGGGCGCTGGGCGGTGTGCTGAGGGACAGCAGCATGCACTTCGACGGCGGCACCGATCTCCAGCAGCTCGGCCGGGATGTCGTGGTCATCCGGGGTCTCTGCCGCCGTGAGCGCGCGGCGCACGCCTCGCCACGTACGCTCGAGCCCGGCACGACGGTCCTCCTCCTGGTCGCGCGGCGCGACCAGGACGGGTGGAGGGCCGTGGCCGGCGCCAACGTGGCCCAGCAGACCCACTGAGCGGTCCCGCGCAGCTCAGGGCTGCACGTTCTCGAGATCCGCCAGCAGGCTCGGGTGCGTTGGCTCCCACCCCAGTGCGGTCCGGGTGTGCTCGCTCGAAGATGGCTGGTCGGCCGCGAAGATGGGTCCGAAGGGCCCGTAGGTGTCCTCCGGCACCGACTCGACCGGCAGTCCCAGCCGCCGCCCGATGACCGTCGCGATGTCCCGCACCGAGTCGCCCTCGTCGGCGACGGCGTGCCACGAGGCGCCGGCCCCCGCGTTCTCCAGTGCCAGGCGGAACAGGACGGCGGCGTCGAGCGCGTGCACCGCCGGCCAGCGTTGCGTGCCGTCGCCCGGGTAGCCGGAGACCCCGGTCCTGCGGGCGGTGTCGGTCAGCAGGCCCGCGAATCCGCCTTGGCCCTGGTTGTGCACTGTGCGGGGCATGCGCACGGCCGCGGTGCGCACTCCCTGGGAGGCCAGGTCGAGGGCCGCGTTCACCGCCCGGCCGCGACCGCCGACCGGACCGTCGGTCGGCAGCGGATCCTCCTCGGTGGACGGCCGACCCGCGATCCACGGTGTCCCCGAGACGAGGACGAAGGGGCGATCGCTGCCGCGGAGCTCGTCGCTGAGCGCCTCGATGGCGGCGGTGTCCTCCGCGACCGACTGGGCGAGGGCTTCGGCGGTGCTGTAGTCGCTGCCGAACGCGAGGTGGATGACCGCGTCGGCCTGTGCGGCCCCCGCACGCACTGCAGTGAGATCCGCCACCGATCCGCGCCACGGCTGCGCGCCGGCGTCCTGCGCAGCGTGCGCGGACGCATCGGAGCGGGCCAGCGCCAGGACCGTATGGCCATTGTCGATGAGCTCGGCGACGACGGGGGAACCGATCAGGCCGGTACCTCCGGTGATGAAGACGTGCATGGGACCGCTCCTCAGGTGACGGGACTGTTGTCGCATCAACGTAGCAGGGTGATGGCACACCTGTCCCGTCACCTAGAGTACGCCGCATGCCTCGCTGGGAACCCGGAGCCCGTGAGCGGCTCGTCGTCGCTGCCGTCGACCTGTTCACCGATCAGGGCTACGACCAGACCACGGTGGCGCAGATCGCCGAGCGCGCCGGAGTCACCCGGAGCACCTTCTTCCGACACTTCGCCGACAAGCGCGAGGTGCTGGTGGCCGGTCAGGACACGTTGAGCCGGCTGCTGGCCCAGGGAATCGCCGAGGCGCCGGAGGGCGCCGGGCCCCTGGACGCGGTCGCCGGTGGGCTTGAGCGAGCGTCGAGCGCGATGGGGTCGACGAACCGCGAGCTCGGCCCTCGACTGACGGCCGCCGTCGCCGCGAGCACCGAGCTCCAGGAGCGAGACGCCCTCAAGCACGTGAGCCTCGCCGCCGCCATGACCACCGCCCTGCTTGCTCGCGGGGTCCCCGATCCGACCGCGCACCTGGCCAGCGAGATGGGCGTCCTCGCCCTGAAACGGGGCTTTGCCAGGTGGACCGAAAGCGGCGATGACGCCCCCCTCACGCCGCATGCGCTGGCCGCCCTCAGCGAGCTGCGAGCGGCCAGCGCAGCGCTGAACGACGGCGGTTAGGTCGCGTCCCCTCGCGCCGGTCCAGCCCGTCGCCCGTCCATCACCTCTGAGCAGGTTCTGGGCTCAGCTGATCCGCTGGGACGCGGCGGGTCGTGCCCGCAGGTACGTTGACGACGTCGAGGAGCGGCGCTGCTCGCCGGCGATCTTGGTCTCCCAGTCGCCGATCTCACCGTTGCGGACCGGGAGACGCTGTGGCGCCGGGTCGGCGCCGCGCACAGCGCCTGGGAAGCATCACAACGCTGATCAGGCCCGCTCGCGCGTCGGCATCTCCGACCGTCGGTACGATGCGCACGGTTGAAGTCGCGGCGGGTCATCATGATCACTGGCTGCTCCTCGCCGGAGGGCATCCGGTTTGCGACGGCTCGCGCGCTCGCGCGCCGGGGTCACTCGGTGCATGCGACGGTTCGTGATCATGCGCACGACGAGGATCTGCGCGGCGGTCTCACCGCCGGCTCGTGATCCACGACCTTGACCTGCGTGACCGTGAAGGCATGCGAGCCGTCCGGGACGCGATCCTCACCGACGACGAGCGCCTCGACGTTCTGATCAACAACGCCGGCTACGGACTGATCGGCGGTGTCGAGCAGGTCGATCTCGACCGGGTGCGCGAAAGCTTCGAGACGAACTTCTTCGGGACCACGGCACTCATGCAGGAGGTGGCGCCGGTGATGCGTGGTCAGCGTCGTGGGCACATCATCAATGTCTCGACGATCTTCGCTGCCGGTCTCTGTCCGCCTGCGCTGGGCTACTACATCGCGTCCAAGGCGGCGCTGGAGACCGTCGCTCAGGCGCTCGCGGTGGAGCTGGCACCCTGGAACGTGCGGGTCACCAACTTCCAGCCTGGCCCCGTCATGACGTCGCTCTCACGCGAGTGGGGCCAGCGTCTCACCCCCGAGGAGGATCCCCGTCCGACCCTGAGCGATGAGCTCTACCAATGGGTTCTGAGCGGCGGGGGCCCCGCCCCCCAGACCGCAGAGGAGGTCGCCGACGCGCTCTGCGAGCTGATCGACTCCGATTCGTCAACGCTCGCCAGGCAGAGTGGTCCGGCGGCTCACGCCTACACGGCCCAGGCGCTCCGAGACCCGGCGCGCGAGCAAGAGCTGACGGCGCTGCTCACGGCGTTCACCCGCGGGCGACCTACCGTCTGAGGGACCTTCGGGTCGGCCAACCGCCACCGCGAACTGTTCTCCGTGTGGCCAGAGCGCCGCGCCGGTCCGGACGCTTGACTGAAGCGGTTAAATGAACCGATTCAGAAAACGTCCTCGACTCCGCGCGATGCGCGGCTGACGAACGGAGGTGGTGGCCCCATGACCGAGAACCTGGTGATCATCGGCGGCGGGGTGATGGGTCTGTTCACTGCCCTGCACGCCGCCGAGCGCTTTGATCGGATCGTGATCCTCGAGCGCGGTCGCGTCGGGGATCCGATGACGGCGTCGTTCGGGCGGACCCGGTCATATCGCTGCGACTACCTGGATCCGACCTACGCCCGGCTCGCGCGAGAGGCTCAACGGCTGTGGGGCGAGTTCGAGCAAGCGACCGGCACGCGGGCGCTCGTGCGCTGCGGGTGCATGAACATCGCCAAGCGCTCGGTGACCCCGGACCTCGAGACGACCTATGCCGATCTCAGCCATCGCATCCTCGAGAGCCTCGGCCTGCCGACGGCCTCGTACTTCGACGAGCAGCTGCGGGCGCGCTACCCGATGCTCGACGCCGACCTGGCGCGGGTCGACGTCGACGGCGGCCTCGTCGACCTGCGGGCGGTCACCGCGGCGCTGCGCTCCCGGCTCGCGCAGCGGGGCGTGCGGATCACCGAGGAGGTGACGATCAGGCAGATCACTCGTGACGCATCCGGGACGATCCACGTGGCCACTGACCGTGGCGAGTGGTCGACGCGTTCGCTCGTGGTGTCCGCCGGGCACGGCACCAATGACGTCGTGTCGCTGATGGAGGGAGCGCGGTTGCGGGTCCCGCTCACCCGCGATCGTCCGATCGAGGCGCGCTACTACCGCCCGCCGGCGCAGATCCGCGACCGCTACACCGAGGACGCGATGCCGGTCATCGCCTATCTCGATGCCGGGATCTACTGCCACCCGATCGTCGACGGCGTGAGCGACGCGGTGAAGATCGGCTACTACCACCCGCCGGACCTTCCGCGGACCACGACCGCGATCGACTCGGTGAGCGCGTTCGTGGCCGAGTGCCTGCCGGAGCTGCGCGACGTCCCGTCCGAGCCCGTGTCCGACACCGACGGCTGCGACTACGACCTGGTCGCCGACGACGACTTCGTACTCGGCGAGATTCCGGGCTTCCCCGGGGCCCACGTCGGCGTCGGCTGGCGGGGGACCGGCTACAAGTTCGCGCCCTGGGTGGGCCGGGTGCTCGCCGAGCTCGCGCTGCAGCAGGGCACCGTCTACGACATCGCTCGCTTCGCCCCGGCGCGCTTTCAGAAAGGGGGATCCGATGACGCGCTCACCGAGAACGCTGTCGCAGCGGCTCTCTGAGGGCGTCGTCCTCGGGGCCGAGGGCTACGTCTTCGAGCTCGAGCGGCGCGGCTACATCCAGGCCGGCCCCTACGTGCCCGAAGTCGTCCTCGACGCGCCCGAGGCGGTGCTCGGGCTGCATCGCGAGTTCCTGCGCGCCGGCGCGGAGGTGATGGTGGCGCTCACCTACTACGCCCATCGTGAGAAGCTGCGCGTCGTCGGCCGCGACGGCGATCTGGAGGCGATGAACCGCGCGGCGCTGCGGATGGCGAACCAGGTCGCCGCCGAGGGCGACGCGCTGGTGGCGGCCAACATCTGCAACACCTGGTCCTACGACCCCCGCGAGCCGGAGCGTACCGGGGCGCTCGTCCGCGCCCAGTACGAGGAGCAGCTCGGCTGGGCGCTCGAAGAGGGCGTCGACTTCGTCATCCACGAGACCAACGACTACCTCGCGGAGGCGCTGATTGGTCTCGAGGTGTGTCACGCGCTGGGGCTGCCGGCGATGGTCACCTTCGCGAGCGTCCATCCCGAGCTCACCTACGACGGCGTCCCCTACGTCGAGGCCTGCCGCCGGGTCGCCGACGCGGGCGCGACCATCGTCGGGCTCAACTGCTCGCGGGGGCCGGCGACGATCGCTCCGCTGCTCACCGCGATCCGGGCCGGCGTCGACTGCGCGGTCGCCGCCCAGCCGGTGCCGTTCCACACCGACTCCCACACTCCCGCGTTCGAGTCCCTGCAGACGCGCCACGGCGCCCGTGCGTTCCCGATCGCGCTCGAGCCCTTCGCCTGCACCCGCTTCGAGATGGCCGACTTCGCCCGCTGGGCCCAGGCGACGGGCATCGACTACCTGGGGATCTGCTGCGGCGGGGGACCGCATCACGTCCGCGCGATGGCGGAGGCGCTTGGCCGCGAGACCCCGGCGAGCCGCTATTCGCCCGCGATCGAGCTGCACCCGGTGCTGGGGACCGAGGCGCCGGACGAGCACGCCGAGATGGGCGACTGGAGCGCCGTGTGAGCTAAGCGGTCGGCCGCCCCGCGGCCGCCCCGGCCCGCCGGGACGCCGGGACGTAGGGCCCGCGCGACGCGCGGCGCCGCGATCGGCTGAAATGGCGGTCGATGACCGACGCCGAGACTCCCGTCGAGACCGAGCCCGTCCCCGTCGGCCCCGGGCCGCTGTCACCCGCGCAGGTCCTCGCGGTCGCCCGCCACGCGGCTCCGGTGACGCTCGACGGCGACGCGATCCGGGCCATCGAGGCGTCGCGGACGGTGATCGAGGCGCTGAGCGCGGACGTCGTCGCCCACTACGGGATCTCGACCGGGTTCGGCGCGCTGGCCACCCGTCACATCGCCCCCGCGGATCGCGCCCAGCTGCAGCGTTCGCTGATCAGAAGCCACGCCGCCGGCACCGGCGACGAGGTCGAGCCCGAGGTGCTGCGCGCGATGATGCTGCTGCGCCTGTCGACGCTCGCCACCGGGCGCACCGGCGTGCGAGAGCGTGTCGCCCGTGCCTACGCCGACGCGCTCAACGCCGGCCTCACGCCGGTGGTCCACGAGCACGGTTCGCTCGGCTGCTCGGGCGACCTCGCCCCGCTCGCGCACTGTGCGCTCGCGCTGATGGGGGAGGGCCCGGTCCGGGACCGCGATGGCGAGCTGCGCGAGGCCGGTGAGGCGTTGGCCGCCGCGGGCCTTGCGCCGATCGTGCTCGCCGAGAAGGAGGGGCTCGCGCTCATCAACGGCACCGACGGGATGCTGGGGATGCTGCTGCTCGCGATCGCGGATCTCTCCGACCTGCTGGTGCTCGCCGACCTCACCGCGTCGATGAGCGTCGAGGGGCTGCTCGGCACCGACCGCGTGTTCGCCGCCGACCTGCAGGCGCTGCGCCCGCAGGCCGGGCAGGCGCTGGCGGCGCAGAACATGCGGGCGCTGCTCGGCGGGTCGCAGATCGTGGCCAGCCACCGCGGACCGGAGGACACCCGCGTGCAGGACGCCTACTCGCTGCGCTGCGCGCCCCAGGTGGCCGGCGCCGCGCGGGACACCGTCGCCCACGCCGCCACCGTCGCCGAGCGCGAGCTCGCCGCGGCGATCGACAACCCGGTGGTGACCCTCGACGGGCGCGTGGAGTCCAACGGCAACTTCCACGGCGCGCCGCTCGCTTACGTGCTCGACTTCCTCGCGGTGGTCGCCGCCGACGTGGCCTCGATCGCCGAGCGGCGCACCGATCGCTTCCTCGACGCGAGCCGCAACGCCGGCCTGCCCCCGTTCCTCGCCGCCAACCCCGGTGTCGACTCGGGGCTGATGATCGCCCAGTACGCCCAGGCGGCGGTCGTCTCGGAGCTCAAACGCCTCGCCGTCCCCGCCTCGGTGGACTCGATCCCGTCCTCGGCGATGCAGGAGGACCACGTCTCGATGGGCTGGTCGGCCGCGCGCAAGCTGCGTCGCTCGGTCGAGGGCTTGAGCCGGGTGCTGGCGATCGAGCTCATGACCGCCGCGCGCGGGATCGACCTGCGCGCGCCGCTTGCGCCCTCCCCGGCGGTGGCGGCGGTGATCGAGGCGCTGCGCGAGACCGTTCCCGGCCCAGGGCCCGACCGCTTCCTCGCCCCCGAGATCGAGGCCAGCGTGCAGTTCCTCGCCGACGGCTCGGCGCGCCGCGCCGCGGCGAGCGTCGTCGAGCTCGTCTGACCAACGGCCGGCGCCCCGCGACCCATCTCCGGGCGGCCGGCGCCGGGTCAGGTCCGCCCGGTCCGCTGCCGGTAGCTGCGGACCTTGGTCCGGTTGCCGCAGACCGCCATGTCGCACCAGCGTCCGGAACGGTTGCGCGACTGGTCGTAGAACGCCCACCGGCAGTCGTCGCCCCGGCGCCGCTCTATGCCCAGGGCCCCGCGAGGCCCGAGCTCACTCGCGTCGGTCGAGCACCATCACGAGGTCTTCCGGCGGGGCGGCGCCGGTGGTGAAATGGTGCGGCCCGGCACGGTGGAATCCCAGTCGCGAGTACAGCGCCAGCGCGGGTGCGTTCTGCTGTGACACGCGCACGAAGATGCGAGGCGCGCCGGCGAGCTCAGGGTGGGCGAGCGCCGCCCGCATCGGCCGTTGGTGGTCAGGTCAGTGCCGAACGCCGCCGACCGGAAGCGCGTGGCCAGGACCGCGAGCGTCACCGCGTCGTCGGGACCCGCCGGGCGGACCGCGACGTCGTCTCTGCCCGGGGGATGATCGGCAGCGGCGCACACGACGCAGTTGTACTCGTAGAGCGCCGCCCTCGCGACGTCCCGGACTGCGCGACGCGTGCTTGACTGCGCACCGTGCGCGGTCAGCCTCGACAATCCAGCGGTGGCGGTCACGAAAGCTGAGGAGCTCGCTGAGGTCGGGGCGGTGGTCGCCGTGGTCGCGGGCGGCTGGGCGGCCCTGGCGAGGGCCGGCGCCTCGCAACGCCGGCACGAATGGATCGCACGGCGGCGCGCCCGGGAGGCCACGCGCGCGGCCGTCGTCGCCGCCGGCGGGCGTGAGAGCTTCGATCCAGCACACATCACGGGGGCGGTCGTCGCGATGCTGGATGACGCCGCCCTCACCTGGCGAGGTCCCGCGGAAGAGAGCCGGGCGGACCCGGCCGGCGTGCTGGGCCGCTGGGCCCGTGAGCACGACGCGGGTCCCGGCAGCGAGCTGCGCGGTGCGCGGGCAGTGGATCTGCTGCGGGTCGTCAACCGTGAGGACGAGTCCGAGGATCGCGTCGTGGTGCGAGTTCGCGTGTCCATCAGACGGGGTCGGGTGAGCGGCCCGCTCGACCCGAGGGTGCTCCACGTCGACGAGCGCTGGACGCTCGCCCGCGATGGATCGCGGTGGCGCCTCGTGGAGTTCGACGCCCAACCGCTCGCCGACGAGCTGCTCCGGGCTCCGCAGATCCCATCTGGCGATACGGACGACGCGCGGCTCGCCGAGTCGAGCCTCGAGGACCTCGCCGAGGACGCCTCCTCGCCCGCGTCGGTCGCCGGCCTGGCGGACGCGGATGCCTCGCCCCGCGCCCAGCTGCTCGATCTCTTCCTGCTCGACGAGCGCTTCGCCCCGGACTTCATCGCGGCGACCCTCCGCGGCGTGGTTGAGGCCTGGGAGGAGTCCACGACCGGATCCGAGACGCCGCTGCGTGCCCGGGCCACGGAGGCGGCCGCGCAGCAGCTGCTCGCCCCGGAGACCGGCTGGGCGTCGGCGCGGCTGATCCTCCGCGACGCCACCCTCACCGGCTGGAAGCCGCTCGCCGTCGACACCGCCGACCCGCCGCGCGTCACGCTCACCGCGACCGTCACCGCCGTGCGCTACCTCATCGACGGCGCGACCGGCGCCGCCCTCGCCGGGGCCCGGGACATCCGGCGAGCTCGTTCTGGAGTGGACGATCCGACAGACCGACCACCGCCCGTCCTGGCAGCTGGTCGACACGACGAATCCGGCCGCCGAGATACCCGGCGTGAGCCCGTAGCCGACCATCGGACTGGCCCCGGCGACCGCCGGCTTGGCCCCGCCGACCGCCGGCGCCGGGTCGGCTGATCCCATGCCGCACGCCGGCTCGACGCCACGACTGGCGAAGTCCGGGCTCGGGTCCCTCAGCCGGTGAAACCCCGCTCCTGACGAACGTGGAGGACGGTCGCGATCGTGAAGAACACCGCCAGCAGCAGCATGAGCGCGCCGGTCCCCACCGCGAGCCCGCGCAGGAACGGGTGGGGGTCGACACACACCGCGAACAGCGCCGCGGTGCTCACTGCGACCAGGATGAGCCTGATCCGGAGCACGGCGAGCGCGAGGATCACCCCGAGGACCGCGATCAGCTCGTCTTGGTGGTGCACAAGCTCGTCGAACGCACGCGCCTTGCCGATCCCGAGGGCCACGACCACGACCACCCACAGCCAGCCGCTTCGCCGACCGGGCTGCCCGACGATCTGGGGAGTGTCACCGGGCTCTGCCCCGGCCCGAGAGGCCGGTACGCCAGCTGAACGCGAGGATCCGTCCCGGCTCATGGTGGGATACTACGGGAGCGGTGTCGGGGCGACCGGCCCTGGCCTCGGGTGCCGATGTGAGCTGCGTATAGGATCGCCCGCCGATGACCGGCGCCGCCGGCGTGTCTCCGGCAACCCCCTCAAGGTCACGTCGGGTCCTGGCCGGGCTGGCCGACCTCGTCGCCCCGCTGGCCGTGGTCGCCGTCATCCTCGCGTGGCTCGCCCCCAGCCGGTCGCTGTCGGGTGACAGCGACTGGCTGCTCGCCGCGCTCGTCCTGCTCACCGCATCCAGATCGATCCGCGCGAGCTCGCGCAGCTCCGACGCCGTCTCCCGAGCGCGAGCGGCAGCAGGACGACGAGCGCGAAGCGGCCGGCGCCCCGGAGGATCACGCCGAGGACAGCGAGCCAGCCGCCGTGGCCGGTGGGGTGGGCGAGCACCCCGGCGAGCAGTGGCCCGAGGATCGCCGAGGCGACGAGCGAGACGGTGAGGATGCCGAGCGCGAGCACCGTGTCGCCCCCGGCGAGGGCGATGAGGCCGACGCTCGCGACCTCGGTCGACGCGAGGCCGAGCGAGAGGATCCCCTCGCGAGTGGCGCCGGCGAACGGCCGGCTGACCACCCACGCGAGCGCGGTGTCCGCGACCAGGACGCCGACCGCGAGGTCGGCGATCGCCGGTGAACGCGCTGGCCGCCGGGTCGAGGGCGGGCGCCCGAGCGCGGGCGCCCCGGGCGAGCAGGCCCCCGAGCGTGCTGGCGACGGCGATGAAGATCGCGCTGCCGAGCAGTTCGGTGAGCAGCTCGCGGCCGCTGGAGACCCCGCTCACCGCGGCGTAGAGCAGCGCGCAGACCGCGAGCGCCGACGCGCCGTTGGCCTCCGCCTCCATCCTCCGCAGCTGTGGCTGGCGGCGACCGTTCTCCGCCGCCGGGCGGCGAGGCCGCCGAGGAGGTAGGGCCCGTCGGTCCGCGGTCTCGGATCCGAGGCCAACTCACTCGATGGCGATTCAGTTCGCAATAGCGAACTCCATCGCCATCCACCCGGGCACCGCCCGCCGGCCAGCGCTTGCGCAGCACCGCCATGGTCTCGACGTCGATCAGGTCCGGGGCTGCCAGCGCGCCCGCCCGCTGCAGTGCGTCACGTGCCCGCATCCCGTCGCGGTGGTCGTCGGCGATCGCGTTGGCGAGCACCGAGAGGTGTCGGTGGGCGTGATCTGCTTGGCTTAGCGAGCGTGGACCCAGAGATCGAGCGCTACGCCGTCGAGCACACCTCGCCGCTTGAACCGGCCCTCGCGGTGATCGCGCAGGCCACGCGCGAGCAGACCGACTCGCCGGGGATGATGAGCGGGCTCGTCGAGACTCGGCTGCTGCAGACGCTCGTTCGCCTCTCGCGGGCCACGCGCGTGCTCGAGGTCGGGACGTTCACCGGCTTCGGTGCGCTGGCCATGGCCGAGGTCCTGCCACCCGGCGGGACGGTGACCACGCTCGAGGCGAACCCCGACAACGCGGCGCTGGCGGGAGCGCACTTCGCCGCGCACCCGGCCGGCGGACGTGTAGAGCTGCTCCGCGGCGACGCGCTACAGCTGCTCACGACGCTCAACGGTCCGTTTGACCTTGCCTATGTGGACGCGTGGAAGACGGACTACCCCGCCTACTTCGAGCGGGTCCTGCCGCTGCTCGGCGCCGACGGTCTGATGGTTTTCGACAACGTGCTTCGCGGCGGCACCGCCCTCGAGCCGGACGACCCGGTCGGGGCCTTCAACGACCTGGTCCAGGCGAACGCTCGAGTCGGCAACGCGCTGCTGACCATCGGCGACGGTGTGCTCGTGGTGTGGCCTCGCGGGTCTGACGTCCCGGGTCGCTGACCCTCCGCATCGCCTCGCGGGCGACGCGGTTGGCAGCCGCCGGCCGGGTGGGTTGCCTCACAGGGGCGGACGGTCGGCTCACCGGCCCGGGATGTAGGCGAGCCGCGTGCCCTTCAGGATGCGTGACCCGGCGCTGCGATAGAAGGTGCGGTCGGTCCGATGCTCCTCGCGGCGTACGAAATCGCCGAGCAGGGTCTGGGTGGCTCCGACGAGCACGCATCCCCCGGTAACGCGAAGGCTCACGTCCCAGCCCAGGAGGCCGGCCAGACCGGTCAGGACCACGACGATCAGCACGATGTGCCACAGCGGCGTGGGTTCTCCGGAACCGATATCGGGCCGGCTTCGCTCGTCGCTGTCGGCGATCGAGCGGCGGACCGCGCGCGGACCGAGCCAGAGCAGCAGGACTGCGAGGACAGCGAGCTGCAGCGCCGTGCTGAGCAGGCCGTCGCGCGCTCCCGCGGTGAGGACCAGCAGCCCGAGCGTGCCCAGCGCACCGCACGCTGCGAGAACGGCTCCCTCCAAGCGCAGCCGATGCAGGTAGGTCGGGGCGGTCACGGTGAGTTGAGTGTGCCAGCGCGATCGACCGCGTGAGGAGATGGGCACTCCTATCCTCCGCTCGGTGGGAGAGTCAGAGTCGCCGAGGATCGCGTCCCCGCTTGGAGACGTAACCACGGACCGGCTGCAGCTGGCACGTATCGCCGCGGGCGACGCGGACCCGCTGGCGCTCGTGTTCTCAGAGCCGCGGGTGTGGGAGTTCCCCTATGGGCAGGGCATGAGCCCGGAATGAACCGCGGACTTCGTGGCTCGGGCGATGGCACACCGGGAGCGGTTCGGGTGGCCCGAGGCTGAGTGCGCGACCGGTGGTCACGCGCGGCGCCTCGCGGCGGCGAAACTGTCGGATCCGGTCTGGCCGGTCCCTGCGACGGCGCCCACGTGACGTGCTCACCGGGTAGGGTCGCGGGAGTGAGCCCTGCCGCGGATTCCTGGCGGTGCGCGTACGGTGAGAACGCCTGACAGGCGCCCGCCCAACTGCGGCATGACGCGACCGATGATCCGTTGGTGATCGGCCGGTTCGCGTTGCTCGAGGGGTCCGCGCCGAGCTACAACAACCTGGTCGAGCTCGACCGCCAGTTGCAGACGATCACCCACATCGCCGCCGCGTACGACGGGGCCGGTGGCGTTCCGAAGATCGCGCTCGGCACCAAGCACGGGAATGCCAGCGGAGCGGCGGCCGCCGATACGCCGCTCCGCGCCGCGCAGCTGATGGTGAGCGGGGACACGCGGGCGATCTTCGGGGGCTGCGTGATGCTCAGCTTCGCCGTCGACGTGGAGGTTGCCGAGGCGCTCATGGAGTTCGCGAGTGAGGGACGGCGGCTGCTCGATCTCGTCGCGGCGTCGTCGTTCACCGATGCGGCGGTCGCCGTACTCGCCCGCAAGCGGGGCAAGTGCCGGCTGCTCGCCAATCCCGCCCTCGGAGCGCTAGATCGCGACTCGCTCGATACCGCGCCGCGGCACCGTGAGGTGCGCGGCGGGGTTCTCGAGCAGCCCAACTACACGTTCGTGCTTGATCTGGCCGATCCGGCGCTGCAACGATCCGGCGTGCTCACCACGGCCCAGGAGCGCGACCTGCTGCTGGCGTGGGCGGTCGGCTCCACGAGCAACTCGAACACGACGACGCTCGTGCGCGATGGGCAGCTGCTCGGCAATGGGGTCGGTCAGCAGGACCGCGTCGGCGGGTGTGCGCTCGCGATCACCCGGGCCCGCGATGCCGGGCACACCGTGTCGGGCGCCGTCGCCTACAGCGACAGCTTCTTCCCGTTCCCCGACGGCCCTCGGATACTGGTCGACGCGGGCGTGACCGCCATCTTCTGCACGACCGGCTCCGTCCGGGACGAGCTCGTCCGCAACACGCTGCGCGACGCCGGCGTCGCCCTCGCTCAACTGCCCGATCGCGACGCGCGAGGCTTCTTCGGGCACTGACGCCACGGGGCTGAGACGCGGAGCGACGCCGCTTCAGCAGCGCAGTCGCGAGCCTCGCGTCAGGGCCCGGGCCCAGCGGGCGAGCTCTGACTCGGGGAAGCCGGCGAAGCCCGCGAAGATCGGGGAGCCGTGAAGGATCGGCCCGGGGGGCCAGAGCTCGACTGACCCGGCGTGATGGGCGATGGCGACGTCGATCGCCGCGCAGCCCCCGAACGTGTCGGGAGAGAAGGTCTGGAAGTCGACCGGCGTGCTCCCCGGGTGCTCGGCGTGGAGCGTGTCGATCTCGGCGTAGACGGGCGCGGAGCGCGAGCTGGTCGCCACGGAGGATTGGAGCGCGTGATTGCTGAGGATGCAGCTGCGCCCGTCGGTCCGGCGCAGGTCGGCGCAACGGGCCATCACGCGGTAGGTGAACGACGGGTCGGCGGCGTCGGTGCCGGGCGCGTAGGCGACGTACGGGTTGAACGTGTACTCGATCGGGGTGTGCTTCCAGCCCGAGTAATCCGCGAACGCTCCCTCCAGGCACTTCTGCTGTGCGGCGCTGGTCCAGCCGTCGGCGAACAGCTCGGTGTGCAGCGCCGCGTCAGGGGAGAACACGAACGGCTCGTCGGTCAGCGTCGCGCACGAGGACACCGCCACTGTCCGGATCAGCGGGTCGGCGTCGAACCGACCCGCGAGACGATGTTGGAAGGTCGACCACGCGGCACGGTAGGCCGAGGTCCACCATCGCCCGGTGGTCCCGCTCGCCGTTGCGCTGGCAAACGTGACCGGCGTCGTTCCGCCGAGCGTCTTGGCCCACTGTGGGGCGGTGAAGCCGCCCCACAGGCGCAGCTTGACCGCGAGCGTCGATCGGCGGTGAGCGCGGTTGTAGGCTTCGACCGCGCGGAGGGAACGCTCCAGGGGCGCGAACGTGAACCGGTCCGCTCGGGGCTCGAGCTGCGCCCAGGTCTCGTTGACCACGACACCCGAGAACGCGTCGGCGTCCGGCGCGAGCTCGTCCGGGGTAGCCGTGGGCCACGGCTCACGGTGCGTGTAGGGCGCCTGGGTCCCCTTGTCGACCAGCCCGAGGATCGGGAGTTTCACCGAGACGCGCGCATGTCCGGTCGCCTTCGAGTGCCGGCTCGCGTTCGGCGTACCGTGACCTCGCGCCGCCGCCGAGGCCACGGCCGTCCCGCTCACGCCCACGAGAACTCCGGCGAGCAGCAGGCGGATGAGCCACCCCAATCGGGAGCGCCTGGGCCCGTGACCGCCGCTCATCCTCCGCATGTCGTCATCAACACGATCTCGGTCAGGAAAGTCGCGCGACGGCCGTCGATCCAGCGCTCTGGCGCCTCCGTACGCGCGGCTGGACGATTCCGGCGGACGAACCATGCTGCGGCCCGAGCAGGCCGAGGACGGCGGCGAGGATGAGCGCGATACCGCCCGCCAGCAACCCGAGGGCCGCGCGCGGCCCTCGTCTGCCTGACGGGTCCGCGCGCGGACCCATCAGGCAGGTACCTGGG
>CAXTTD010000005.1:18672-24466 GCA_964246945.1 uncultured Solirubrobacteraceae bacterium
CCCCCCGGCGGGCGCCCCCCCCCCCCCCCCCCCCCCGCCCCCCCGCCCCCCCCCCCCCCCCCCCCCCCCCCCCCCCCGGACCCATCAGGCAGGTACCTGGGCGAGGTCGGGCTGCTCGGGGCCGTGTGGAATGTCGAACGACTCCTCGCCGGTGCGCAGCAGTCTCAGCACCATGCCGGCCACGTACTCCGGGCGGTGGACCACCATGCCCGGCCGGGGCGAGGTGCCCAGCGTGAACATGCCGTCGCCGAATTCGGTCGCGGTGATCGACGGCAGCAGCAACGAGACCGCGATGCCGTCGCCGGCCAGTTCCTCGCGCAGCACCCCGCTGAGCATGTTGACCGCCAGCTTGCTCGACGCGTAGGCGCCCAGCCCCACGGCGACCCGCCGGGTGGTGCCAGAGCTGATGTTCACGATCCGGCCGGAGCGCTGCTCCCGCATGGCGGGAAGCACCGCTTGGGTCATCGCCAGCAGGCCGACCACGTTGAGCTCCAGGAGCTGGCTGAACTGCGCGAGGTCCACCCGGTCGAGCGGCCCGTGCAGGCTGGCGCCGGCGTTGTTGACCAGCGCGTCGACCCGCTGGTGGCGATCCAGCGTGGCCGCCACCAGGTCACGTACCTGTACCGGATCGGTGACATCGGTGGGTACCGCCAGCGCCCCGCCGAGCTCCCGGCTGAGCGCGGCGAGCCGGTCGGCGCGGCGAGCGGCCAACACCGGATGGGCCCCGGCGGCGTGCAGCAGGCGGGCGGCGGACGCGCCGATACCCGAGGAGGCACCGGTGACGATCACCGACTTGCCCTCGAGGCTCATGAGAACGGTCATGCGACCAGCAGCGCGAGCTTGCCTCCGGGATGCCCGTCCTGGAGGAAGGCGAGCGCCTCCTTCGCCTGCTCCAGCGCGTAGGTGCGCGCCACCGGAACCTCGAGCTTGCCCTCTCCGGCGAGGGCGATCAGGCGCGCGCGGGCGCCGTCGCGGAACGCCGCGCTGGCGGGCATCGCTCCGCCGATGACACGGATGCCCTCCGCCTCGGCGCGCTGGAACGCCGCGATGGTCACGATCCGATCGCGGTCCTCGACGAGGGCCAGGCTCACGTCGACGGCCTCATCGGTCCCCACGCAGTCCAGCGCGGCGGCGAACCCCTCGGGAGCGAGCTCTCTCAACCGGGATTCGAGACCGTCCCCGTAGGCCACCGGGGCCGCTCCGAACTCCCGCACGGTGTCAAAGCTGCCGGTACTCGCCGTCCCGATCACGCGAACGTCGAGCAGTCTGGCCTGCTGCAGCACGCTGACGCCGACGGCGCCCGACGCGCCGTGCACCACCACGGTGTCACCGGCGGCGGCGCCCGTCACGTCGAGCATCTCGGCTGCGGTCGTTCCGGCCAGCAGGAGGTTGGCCGCGGCCGCGTGCTCCACCCCGGCCGGCTTCGCGAACACGTCCGCCGCCGGCACGGTGAGCTCGGAGGCGTACCCACCGCTGACCCGGAAGGCGAGCACCTCATCGCCCGGCGCGCCCCCGCCGGAGGCCAGCTGCGTGTCCGGACCGAGCTCGCTCACCACCCCCGACACCTCAAAGCCGACCGCGATCGGCTCGCTGAAATCGCCGGAGGCGACGTGCTTGAAGTCCGCCGGGTTGACCCCCGCGGCGCGAACCGCGATCGTGACCTCCCCGGGGCCGGGAGAGGGAACGTCTGCCGGCACCAGCTCGAACACGTCGAGCCCGCCGGGCCGGGTGGCGATCCAGTGGTGTGCCGTTTCATTCGTCACGGTGCCGCTCGCTTTCGGTGTGGGCCATCCATCTCGAAGCGACGACGCTAGACGCCGTCGGAACCCCGGGCGGCGGCAGCTCATGTTGCGAGGATCAGGGTCGCCGGGCGCTCATCACCGGCTGGTGGAATCCGACGGTGTCAGCGGAATGCCAGCGCACCGCCTCGAGGCCGACGTTCATCGCCGCCGCGGCGAGCTCCTGGGCGGTGACCGCGCGGTAGCGCACCCCGTGCTCGACGACCGTCCAGCCGGCCTCGCCCTCGGTGAGCACCAGGAACCGGACGGTGTGCAGGGGGCTGTCGGCCCCGTCCCAGTCGTGCAGGCGGACGACGACCCGTCGTGGCGGCCCGGCGATGAGCGTCGGCGGCGCGCTCGCCGTCCGCTCGCGCATCGCGGCGTCGTAGTCGCGGGTGCTCACGAGCAGCAGGCCTCCAGGGGCGAGCGCCTCGCGCATTCCGCGTAGCGCGGCCGTGACATCGGCGGCGGTGAGCATGTGGGGGACCGCGTGGTCGGCGCTCAGCACGACGTCGAACCCGCCGCCGAGCGCCGACAGGTCGCGGAAGTCGGCGCGGGCGAGCCCGACCTCGGCGCCGAGTTGTCGCGCCTCCCGCCGCGCCCGCTGCAGGGCGGCCTCGCTCACGTCGCTGCCGGTGACGCGATACCCCGCCCGGGCGAGCCCGATCGCCTGGGTCCCGATGCCGCACGAGCAGTCGAGCACGGTGCGCGCGCCCGGCGCCAGTCCGGCGATGAGTCGCGCGAGCGCCGCGCCCTGCCGGTCCACCGCCGCCTCCCAGCGGTCGCCGTAGATGAGGTGGTAGTCGGTGGCCAGCCCGTCGTAGAAGGCGACCGTCCCGGGGTTCGCCGGCCGCCGGCGCCACACGATCGGCAGCCGCTCGAGCTCGGAGAGCTCGGTCCGCTCGGTGTGGAACCCGAGGGGCTCGTAGAACGTCGCCGCCGGCGCGTTGAACGCGTAGTGCTCGAGCACGACGTCGCGTCCGTCGCCGTCGACCCGCTCGAGGAACGCCCGCACGAGCGCGCCGCCGACCCCCTGTCGCTGATGGCCGGGATGGACATAGAGCTTCCAGATGACGTGCTCGCCGGACTCCAGCCGCGCCGCGGTGAGCACCCCGACGAGCGCGCCGTCCGGCACGAGGGCGACGAGTCCCGTGCCGTCGCGGATCTCACGCCACAGCGCGGACTCTCTCCACCAGGCGTCGAAGCCCGCGCGCAGGCTCGCGTCGTCCAGATGCGATCCGTAGGCAGCGCGCCGGCTCGCGTCACCGACGGCGCGGATCGCCTCGATGTCGCTCTCGCGGGCGGCTCGCACGCTCACCATCGCGCCACCGTACCGCCCCCTCGGCGCCCGGGCCGTGCACCGCAGACGACGATCACGACGCCGGCGCAGCGCGTTCGCCATCGTCACGCGCCTATCGTCGAGCCATCGCCCGAGAGCTCCGAGTCGCCCCTGAAGTCGCTGCGGCGCTGCCCGCCTCCCATCTCGCTCAGCTGCAGGCCGACGCCGGCGGTGAGGACAACGTGTGCGTGATCTGCGGCGCGCTCATCGAGGGTCCGGCGGCGGCGCTCGTCGTCCTGCACGACGAGCGCGCGATGCTCGCCCGCCTCGCTCACCCCGACTGCTCGGCCTCGGGGCTGTACGCGTGGGCGGGGACGAGCCAGGCGATCGCCGGGCTCACGCTGCGTCCCGACGGCCTCGACGTCGCTACCGCGCTCGTGTGGCGCCCTGGGCGGGCGGGTGCGTCATCCCGGGCGATCGTGTTGCTCGAGCCGCGCATCCACATCTCGCTCGACGGCGGAGACCAGGACCCGCTCGAGCGTCTGTTCGCGCGGCCCCTCGGCCTGCATCCGGGCGCCGGTGCGCGCGATGCGCTGCGCCCGCCGACCGCGCCGGGGACCACGCTCACCGCCGCCCCCGGGGGGCTCCGCCTGCGCTCCGCCGAGCTCACCGTCTCGATCCCCGCCGACACGGACACGCTCACCGCGTGGCAGGCCCGCGCCGACGGGGGCCGGGCGAGCGTGGTGCTCGGACGGGGGCTCGGCATCTCCGGCCCCGAGGCCGAGCTCGCCGCGACGGTCGCCGAGGCGCTCGCGCTGCGGCCCTGCTGGGGGGCGCTCGTCACAGTGGGATAGCCGAGGCCCTGAGAGAATCCCGCCCTCATGCACCCGGTGCTCGCCGCTCTCATCTCGCGTCCGGCCGGCGCGCGACTCGTCGTGGCCATCGAGGGGGGTGGAATGCGCGGCGCCGTCTCCGGCGGCATGGTGCTGGCGCTGCATGAGCTCGGGTTCGACGGCGCCTTCGCCGCCGCCTACGGATCCTCGGCGGGGGCGCTCAACGCGCTGTGGCTGGCGAGCGGTCGGGCGGGGGCGGGGATCGAGACCTGGACCGACGCCGAGTGGCTCGCGTTCCTCATCCGACGGCGCCGGATGCTCACCGGCGGCCCGGCGGTCGACGTCAACGGCCTGGTCCGGCAGCGCTACGAGGCGCTGTGCCCCGACCTGTTCACGGCGATGCTCGCCTCGACCACCGAGTTGCATCCGCTGGCCACCGACGTCGCCACCGGCGAGCCGCTCGACCTGCACCCGTTCGTGCACGACGTCGAGTCCCTGCGCACCGCGCTGTGCGCGACCTCGATGATCCCGCTGCTCGCCGGCCCACCGGTCGTCCTCGGCGGGCACCGGCTGCTCGACGCCGGGCTCTCGGCGGCGATCCCGATCCGGGACGCGCTCGCGGGCGGCGCCACCCACGTGCTGCTGCTGCGCTCCCGCCGGCTCGGGGAGATGACCGAGGCCCCGCACGGCCTCGGCGCGCGGGTCACCTCCCGGCTGCTCGCCCGGATCGACCCCCAGGTCGCGCGCGCGTTCCACGTCCGGGCCGCCGGAGAGCTCGAGGACGAGGCGCTGATCGCGCGCCACGTCGCCGATCCGGCGCTGCGCCCGCACATCCTCGAGGTCCGCCCGGCGCCCGGCTCGCCGGTGCCCTCGCGTCTGGAGCGTGACCACGCGGTCGTGCGGGGCGGCTTCGAGGCGGGGTACGCGGCGGCCCGCGCCGCACTTACCGCGGTCGGGTGATTGCGGGCGCCGCGGTCGGGATAGAGCCACGGCCATGACGAAGATCGCGGTCACCGGCGGCAGCGGCAAGGCGGGACGGGCCGTGGTCGCCGACCTGAACGCCGCGGGCCACGAGGTCCTCAACATCGACCTCGGTCCCTCGCCGGAGTCCTACCACTATCCCGACGGAGCGCCCGTCCCGTTCCTGCGCGCCGACCTCACCGACTACGGCCAGACGCTCGAGGCGCTGGCCGGCGGCGAGTCGCTGCCCGGCATCGAGGTCGTCGTCCACCTCGCGGCGATCCCCGCGCCGCACATGGCCGCCCCGCAGCACATCTTCGCCACCAACGCGGTGAGCATCTACAACGTGTTCAGCGCGGCGTGGCGGCTCGGCCTCGAGCGGGTGGTTTGGGCCTCGAGCGAGACGACGCTCGGGCTGCCGTTCGACACCCCACCCGACTACGCGCCGGTCGACGAGGCCCACGTGCGCCCGGAGACGAGCTACGCGCTCTCCAAGGACATCGGCGAGGAGCTCGCCCGGCAGTTCAGCCGCCGCAGCGGGATGCCGATCCTCGGCCTGCGCTTCTCCAACGTGATGGTCCGCGACGACTACGCGCGCTTTCCGAGCTGGCAGGACGACCCCCACGCCCGCAAGTGGAACCTGTGGGGCTACGTCGACGAATCGCACGTCGCCGAGAGCGTGCGCCGGGCGCTCGTCGCCGATGTCCCCGGCTACGACTCGTTCGTGATCGCGGCCGCCGACACCGTCATGGAGCGCCCGAGCGCCGAGCTCATGGCCGAGGTGTTCCCCGGCGTCGAGCTCCGCCGTCCCTTGGAGGGCAACGAGACGCTGCTCGACATCTCCCGCGCGCGGGAGGTGCTCGGCTACGACCCGCGGTTGAGCTGGCGCGAGCTCGACCTCAGCGGCTGAGCTCAGCCGCCGCAGCCCCCCCAGGCGCCCGCCC
>CAXTTD010000005.1:24476-24902 GCA_964246945.1 uncultured Solirubrobacteraceae bacterium
CCGTCGGCGGGGGGGGGGCGGGGGGGGCTGCCGCCCCCGGGGGGCCCCCGCGGGGGGCGCGTTGTGCCCCCCGCCCCCCGCGCCCCGGGCGGGCCCGCCGCTCGCACCTGTCCCCGACATCGCGCTCGGTGTCGACGGGGCCGGCGTCCCGGATCCAGACGCTGCCTGGCCGAGCATTCGGTCCAGCACACTGAGCGAGGCAACCGTCTGCGGGTCGCTGGGCCGCCGACCGCTGGCGACGCCGTCGCGGATGATGTTGCGTCCGGGGGCGCTCGCTCCGAGCCGGTGGGCGACCGCGTGGTAGGCGCGCTCGTAGGCATGGGCATGGGCGGGGGTCGTGGGCTTGGCGGCGGCGGCCGCCGGAGCCGCCGCGGCGGCGGTGAGCGCGCCCGCGGTAGCGCCCGGGGGTCGCAGAGCTCGGGGCAT